>NZ_JAJTDH010000013.1:0-167551 GCF_021300285.1 Microcystis sp. 49638_E5
GCAGGGGGGACTTAGACAAAATCAGTATAGCACAATAAAAGTTAAGTTAACAAGATATAGTTTAAAAAGCCGTCCTAAAAGGACGGGGCTTTAACCCAAAATTTCGGTAAATTTCGGCGGAATATGCCTAACCCAATTCCAGTGGTAATTTTGGCACGATTGGCAGTAGATACTTCTTACCAAGGTCAAGGTTTAGGATGCGGTTTATTTCGTGATGGTGCGCTACGGGTTGTTAAAGCGGCTGATACCATTGGTATTCGGGGAATTATTGTTCATGCTATTTCAGAAGAAGCTAAGAATTTTTATTTGGCTTTAGGTTTTGATGTGTCTCCTCTTGAACCGATGACGTTGATGATTACTCTTAATGATTTACGCGCTTGTACTGCTTAGTGCGCTACAGGGGCAACACGGGGTCAACCACAGGGGGTTTGCCCCTACAGGTACGTTTAAGTCCAGAATAACTTTGCTTATGGCCTCATGAACGAGATATTTGCCCTGATACACTTTACTTAGATTCAGTTAAACTAAAATGATCATCATCTTGCTTGTTAACTAACGAACAATTGACAAACTGATGATCATATTATACTAAATTAGGTATCAACCTTAATCATTAACCCCAACATGGGAGATAAACCCATTTACTGGATTGGGACGTCAAGGGAAGATATTAGAGATTTTCCTGAAGACGCAAAGCGTAAAGCAGGTTTTCAACTGAGAGCTATTCAACAAGGAGAGAAACCCAATGATTTTAAACCCATTCCCATTATTGGTCAAGGAACAGAAGAAATTAGAATTTGGACAGGAGAAACCTACAGAATCTTTTATGTAGCAAGGTTTAAAGAAGCGATTTATGTCCTTCATGCTTTTGGTAAAAAAACACAGAAAACCTCGAAAAAAGAAATTGAATTTGGACAACAATGTTATCAACAAATGATTCAATTTAGACAACAATTACAGGAGGGATAACCATGACACAATCTAACCCTATTGAAATCACTTTTGGTAGCGATAACATCTTTGAAGATTTAGGATTTAACAGTGAAGAAGCAACTAACTTAAAAATTAGAGCCGATTTGATGTTAACCTTGCGGTCTTTTATCCAAGAAAAAAGATGGACACAGCAAGAAGCCGCCACTTTTTTCGAGGAAACAAAACCGAAAATTAGTGATTTAATGAATGGAGAAATTAGCCGTTTTACTGTTGATAAATTACTCAGTCTTTTAGATAAAACGGGAATAAAAGTTAAACTCGAAATCTTCACCAAGTAACTTAAAATCATCAACAATTGACCATAAACAAGGGTTACATCCACATGGGAAAAGGATTTAATTCATCTTCCGTTAAAGCTTCTTTTAACCATCCCATGCTAACAGGAACATCATACAATCTTCCTGTCCCTAAACGCTTCCACATATGACGCATTCCGGGGACAATGACTTTAGCTACTCTTAAACCAATATCAGGACGAGTTTGGTCTAATACTAACATTTCCATCCCTTTTGACTCAATCTCTATAATTTGATTGATTAATTCATTTGTTCTACTTAAGAGATTACGCCATTATACCATAAAGTGACCCTTTAAATCTAATATAAATCTAATATAAATCTCATATAAAAGTTAATATTCTGCTCAAAAAAATATATTAGAAAAGTATTAACTTTAGAGATTGCCATTACCCAAAATAAAACTTATTCTGGTATCAAAGGTGATTAAACAAATCACTTTTAACCCAAAAAACCTGATTTTTCTGGAAGAAACAAATTATGAACACTGTGACTATGGCTGTAACCAATCAATTAAACGCACCCGTAGGTGGTTCTTTTCTTGTAAGAAATAGTGGAGGATATGTTTCTCGCTTTTCAGTCTCTTACAAATTTGAAGGCCAAGATTTTAGTAAAGATAGTGGAGAGTTTACTGCAGGTGTTAACAAATCTATCAGTATCCCTGCAGGTGCTACTGAAATTCACTTAAAAGTTGAGGAAGCTTGGTTTATTGGTTCTTGGAGTACTATTTTTACTCAAGATTTTAATAGCCCTGTTACCAAATGTTATGAGATATCTGGAACAACACTTAATCCTAGTTGGAAAGAAATCTCTTGCTAATGATCGCCTAAAGTTAGAAACGAAACCCAACATTATTCGTTCTTCCGAACTTACACTGTAGAAAATTCCTCAAGCTCCCTCTGGGGTTAGCAATGCTCTAAAGCTGATAAATATTAATCTAACAAAAACTCAAAGCTTTAGTGTACAAACTTTACAAGGGTAAGTTGCTGATAGTTTTACATGACAAGTTTGGAAGAACCACATTATTTAAGGTGTGTTACTATGGTGACATACCTTTTATCTATCTGTCATGAGGGCAGCTTATCCATTTCTGGCTCAGATCGGTTAGAATTGAAAAGTTATCAGCCTGGAAATTCGTTTTATCCTCGCGCTCATAATAAAATGTAGAACAAGCTTCTAGTTTGTCAGGGATAAAATACCTGTACTTTGTTAATTCTCTATGTACCCTATAATGACCATTAAGCCTTAAACTAGGAGAAAAACTGATGGAAAAATTGATCCAATTACATATTGAAAAGCTACCCGAAGGATTCTATTTAGCAACCTCCGATGACTTACAGGGATTAGTTGCACAAGGGAAAACCCTTAAAGAAACCCTAGAAATTGCCAGAGATGTCGCTCATCAATTAATCGAGGCTAAAAAACAACGCAATCAAATTGATAATTTAAAAGATATAGAAGATGATTTTTACTACCCTTTAGTTGTCTAAACAGATTAAAATAAAAAATGGGAAGATTATCAGGATTTCGGTATCGTGATATTATCAAAAAACTTAAAAAGCTTGGTTTTGTTTTAGATCGCCAAGCCGCAGGTAGTCACGAAATTTGGTACAATCCAGAGACAGAGAACTATACAACAATTCCTAATCATTCTGGTGATCTACCAGAGGGGACTGTAAGAGCTATTCTCAAACAGGCTGGCATTAGTCCAGATGATTTTTTACAAACAAAATAAAAACTTAATTTGTAACCATTCAGTTATAATGTCCCCTATTCCAAAGCATTACATCCACATGGGAAAAGGATTTAATTCATCTTCCGTTAAAGCTTCTTTTAACCATCCCATGCTAACAGGAACATCATACAATCTTCCTGCCCCTAAACGCTTCCACATATGACGCATTCCGGGGATAATGACTTTAGCCACTCTTAAACCAATATCAGGACGAGTCTGATCTAATACTAACATTTCCATCCCCTTTGACTCAACAATTCGCTGACAAAATTTAACATCCTCTAATAAATCATCACTAGCTAATTGTAAATAATCATGACTTTTTTTCGGTATTATTTTACTATCGGGAACTAAATAAGATTGATTGCTTAACCTTGCAGTTTGCCACCATTTAACCGCCAAAGGATCAGCAGAAGAATTATAAATCGTTGTCCCATCTTCCTTAAAAGATAACACATTCGGCAAGATTTGATTAACCTCAGTTAACGCCCGACTAATAGCAATTTTCGGGTCAAAATGCGCCCCATACCCTAACAAAATGTCCTCCACTTCCCGCTCCTTTCTCGGACTAATAGCGGCAAAACAAGGGATATTCAAATCACTGGTAATATCTAACACCCATAGCTCCCGATTTAACGCCTCATAATATTGCTTTAATTGCTCAAAATATGGCTCATTAAAGCTCTCTAAATTAACGGAAGGTTTAACTAATTGATTATACCACCATAAGGCCACACAATCTCGTTCCACTAACTCCATAAATCCTTGTAAAATCGCTTCCTCTATCGTATTTCCTGCGGCGCAGCCATTAGAATCAGCCCAACAATCTAAGGGTTCAGATTGAGGATAACCATAATAACAATATCCTGTCGGTAAATACTTAAAATCTTGAGCAGTTAAAGACCATACAGGAGTCCAATCAATGATTCTAGTTTCATCAAAAGGTTCAGGTACTTTTTGAAACCATCCTTGATTATTCCCATTCCATTCTTCTCGATGTTCATATTGTTTTTGACTAAAATTCATACATTTGTTAGGATGAATAGCTTTATCTCCTAACTCTTGATAACTGGCTTTTTCTCTGATTTCATTCCCTTGAAAAACCCCCGAATACCGCTCAATAGCTTCACAAAATCCACTGGCTTTTGCTTGACTATCTGTACGGCCTTTTCCCGCACTTCTACCTCCAATATTTTGCCGTAAACTGTCTAAATCATCAAAGACACTGCGAAAATGATGTTTAGCTACATAAGTATGAACTAAAGCATTCCCTTGTATCTTATTTAATTCTCGCACAATTCCCGTAATAGAACCGATATGATGTTGATAGGTTCTTAAGGTTTCTTCAGGAGAACAAAAACGATGTCCACCATCACTGGTAAAAGCCTTTTTCCGATGTCCCAAAACCACGGGTAAAGGTGTTTTATTCAGAGAATATCCACAACTAGGACAGTTCGGACGTTTAACTAAAATATGCTCTTGAAATTGTAAATTTAAAGTATCATAAGTCATTAGTATTCCTTCTAAACGTTGATTTTTACCTTGAATAATCCACTTAAAAACCTCCATAGCCGTCAGATTTAAAACCGTCTGTATTGTCGCTGAAGAAAACCCTAAAGGGGAAATTAAAGAAATCTTATTTTCTCTCTGTCTAATGATAAATTCCTCCACGGGACGATTATCTCGTAATCGTTGAGCCAAACAATGCCAACAACCAGTTTTATCGGGATCAAATAAGGGACCAATCCAGGCTAGGTTTCCCAGGGGATTAACTAATAACCAAGGCTTGTGCGAGGCTAAAGCTTGTTGATTAATACTCTCTAAATCGGGATGAAGATAATTATCGGTTAAAATAATGGTTAAATCCCCTTCATCTGCGACTTGAACTTGCAAGGAATTTAAAATATTGATCAAATCTTGCTGGGGAATTGAGCCTAGGCTTTTAACCGTAACCTTCAGAGATTGTAATCGTTCAAAAGCTTGGGCTTGAGAAACCTGAAGATGATGGCATAAAATTGCTAAATTAGACGATAATAATTCTTTTTTTTCTAGTAAAAACCCTCGTTTATATAACTGAAAAATCGCTTTTTGAATTGCCAGACTATAATTAATAATCACTGCGAAGGAATTAGCATTATTGGGATTGATTTCTTGATTTTGTAAAAATTCTAACTGAAGAATATCAATAATTTCATCAAGATTACGTTGACCATCGATTAATCTGACTAAACGATAATAAAGCGGCTCTTGAAAACAGATTGATTCTCGCTCAGATAGAAAAAATACCGTATTTGGTTCTAAGGTTTCAATTGAATAGGCAGGATTCCAATCAAGCTGGTTGAACACAATTTTTACTCTCTTTTTAGTTAAGGTTGATGATATACCTATAATATAAGGTTGATAGCAGTTATCTTAATGGTGAGGGGCGAAGTTTTCGTTTTCGGGAACAGGGAACGGCGAGGGAGCAGCCCATTTATGCCAAAATATAAAAGCGATCGCTAAAAGTGATTAAATTTATGCAATATGATACCAAATCCGCTTTTAATAGCATGATTAACTCCCAATCCAACTTTAAAAACCCAGTTATGGATTGTTTCCCCCTGCTCCGCAGCTCCGGCACTCCCCAATCTCCTCTACCTTTTAAACAGGATTTGCTATCAGACCCCTAATTTC
The DNA here is from genome assembly GCF_021300285.1 of Microcystis sp. 49638_E5. Lineage (NCBI taxonomy): Bacteria > Bacillati > Cyanobacteriota > Cyanophyceae > Chroococcales > Microcystaceae > Microcystis > Microcystis sp. 49638_E5. The sequence continues at coordinate 5,698 of NZ_JAJTDH010000013.1, forward strand.
TTCCCTGCCTAAAATTTCCCAATTTTTCGGAATAAATTTGAGTACCAAAATCAGGGTAAATAACCCAAATATCAACTTAATAAAGTTTTAATAGACATTTAAGCCCTAATAGATCAATCTTACTTTTTTTAAAGCCGATATGCTGCCTCGCTCATCCTTTTCAGACTTGAAAACTGGCTATTCTGTCAGGGGTTGGCCGTGAGAGGGGTCAATTTTCAAGGATAATTTGTAACAGAGTGTTGAAAATTCCTTTAATCTTAGTTATGAGCGATCGCCCACCAGAACTAACCCTAGCCGACCAGGCCCCTGCCAACCACGAATGTCGCTCCTGCGGCTACGTTTACGACCCCAGCAAGGGAGATAGTAAAACCAACACTCCCGCTGGAACCCCCTTCGAGGAATTGCCAGAAACGTGGCGCTGTCCCGTGTGTGGTGTGCGTCGTTCCCAATTTATCAACATCGGAGCTAAAGATGCTCCTTCGGGATTCCAAGAAAATCTTAGCTATGGTTTTGGAGTCAACCGTCTCACTCCTGCACAAAAAAATATTTTGATTTTCGGGGCTTTAGCGCTAGGATTTGTTTTCTTTATTAGTTTGTATGGTTTAAACTAACTCAAGCACTCATTATCTTTAATCTAACGGCTCTTGTGGCCCTGTAACCGTTCGGGTACAAACCTTAATCCGTCCCGATTCCTTGACCAATACCTCTGAACCATTGATGAGAAAACTGAAACAATTCGTAATAGTTCTAGCTGTAGCCTTTTTCTGCTTTAGCTGTAGTAATGTGCCATCCCTGAGCAGTAGTCCTTGGCAAATCCTCACCCTCGACACTGACTCCACTTTTGCCGATATCGCCTTTACCGACGACCCGCAGCACGGTTGGTTAGTGGGGACAAAATCTACCCTCTTTGAAACCAGCGATGGGGGGGACAGCTGGCAGCAAAAAGTCCTCAACCTTGGCGACGAAAAAGTTAGCTTTAGCGCCGTCAGTTTCCACGACCAAGAGGGTTGGATTGTCGGTAAACCCTCGATTCTTCTCCATAGCGAAGACGGGGGCAGCAGCTGGTCTCGTATCCCCTTAAGTGAAAAATTACCCGGTTCTCCCTACGGAATTATCGCTCTGAACGACAAAACCGCCGAAATGGTCACGGATTTAGGTGCTATCTACCGCACCAAAGACGGAGGCAAAACTTGGCAAGCTTTAGTGGAAGGTGCTGTGGGTGTGGCCCGGACAATTGTTCGTTCCCATGATGGTAAATATGTGGCCGTTTCCGCACGCGGTAACTTTTATTCCACCTGGGAACCGGGGTCAACAGAATGGCAACCCCACAATCGTCTTTCTTCCCGCCGTTTACAAAAAGTCGGTTATGGTGAAAAAGGGGAACTGTGGGCCCTGGCCCGGGGTGGTCAACTACAATTTACTAGCCCCAATGATCTCGATACATGGGAAGATAAGGTATTCCCCGAGTTTTCCACCAGTTGGGGACTTTTAGACCTCAACTACCGCAGCCCCGAAGAAATTTGGGTCGCTGGTGGTAGCGGCAATCTGTTGGTCAGTCATGACAACGGCCAATCTTGGCAAAAAGATCGCGCGGTGGAAAGTGTCCCCTCCAATCTCTATCGAATTGTTTTTATCAATTCCGACAAGGGTTTTGTCTTGGGACAAAATGGGGTTTTACTGAAATATAATCCCCCTAGCGAACCGGCCTAAAACTTGTCTCAGGGTCAACAAAGTCTCTATTATAGAGATTGAATTTTTCAAGTCCTATCATTCCGAGGAGAACCGTCCATGTCAGGTAGTACCGGCGAACGTCCTTTTGGCGATATCGTTACCAGTATTCGTTACTGGATTATCCATAGCATCACCATCCCCATGCTCTTTATCGCGGGTTGGTTATTCGTGAGTACCGGTTTGGCTTACGATGTTTTTGGCACTCCCCGTCCCGATGAGTATTACACTCAAGAGCGTCAAGAATTACCGATCATTAATGATCGCTTTGAGGCCAAAAATCAAATCGAGCAGTTTAATCAGTAGTTTACTTTAATTAAGGATAAAAACAATGGCTAGTGGTAATCCCAATCAACCCATTTCTTACCCCATTTTCACCGTTCGCTGGTTGGCAGTTCATACCTTAGCGGTCCCCACTGTCTTCTTTATCGGTGCAATTGCGGCAATGCAGTTTATTCAACGCTAGGAGAACAATTATGGAAAGAACACCTAATCCGAATCGGCAAGCCGTCGAGTTAAATCGTACTTCTCTTTATCTAGGTTTACTCCTAGTTGCTGTCTTGGGAATTTTATTTTCCAGCTATTTCTTTAACTAATTAGTCCCGATTCATTGTCATCGCAATTAGGAGGTGTTATTCATGTTCGCAGAAGGTCGTATTCCTTTGTGGTTAGTCGCCACCATCGCCGGTCTAGGCGTTATCGCTGTGCTTGGTCTTTTCTTCTACGGAGCTTATGCCGGTTTAGGTTCCTCTATGTAATTCCATTACGGGTAATTTCCCCCAGCAAAAAGCCGTTAGTTATTTCTATAACTAGCGGTTTTTTCAGTATTCGGTGAAAAGTAAAGCTCGATCGAACTTTAATACCAAATCCGGCTCTCCCAGCTTTGGTGGGTAAAATGTATTCTAAGATACATTTCTCAAGAGCGAGGGGGTGGAACGAACCACAAAGACACAAAGGACACAAAGATCGATCGATCCTATGTCAATTAAACTTATCACACAGAACCTAGAAGAGCCCAAATCCGTTTTTAATAGTGTGATTAACTCTCAAGTTATCAATGGTTTCTCCCTGCTCCCTTCTCCCCACACCCCACACCCCACACCCTACCCCCACGAAAAACTTTTTCAGCAGACCCTAATTAAAAAAAGGAGTCAAAGACTTGACTCCTTTAGTTATATGGATGATTTAGCTAAAACTAAACCTCTTGTTTACGAGTGCTAAGATCACCCAATTTTTGGAATAAACCGAATTCCACTTGTTCTTCCAGATCTGGATCGACCCCGGCGAATACGTCGCGGTAGATGGTACGAGAACCGTGCCAGATATGACCGAAGAAGAATAGTAAAGCAAAGACAGCATGACCGAAAGTAAACCAACCTCTTGGAGAAGTGCGGAATACCCCGTCAGACTTCAGGGTTTCGGTGTCAAACTCGAAAGCTTCACCGAGTTGCGCTCTACGCGCAAATTTCTTCACATCAGCAGGATCGCTGAACACCTGACCATCGAGAGAGCCACCGTAGAAAGAAACGGTAACACCACTTTGTTCAATACTCAGTTTCGATTCCGCACGACGGAAGGGAATATCAGCGCGAACGATACCTTCCGAGTCAGTCAGGACAACGGGGAAGGTTTCAAAGAAGTTAGGCATCCGACGCACGCTAAGGACGCGACCTTCGCCATCTTTGAAAACAGGGTGTCCTAACCAAGATTTAGCGATACCGTCACCGCTATCCATGGCACCAGTACGGAATAAACCACCTTTAGCGGGGCTATTACCGACATAATCATAGAAAGCCAGTTTTTCGGGGATTGCTTGGTAAGCTTCGGCGATGGTGGCTCCATTGGCGATGCTGGCCTCGACGCGACGCTCAATTTCTTCTTGGAAATAGCCTTTATCCCATTGGTAACGGGTCGGGCCAAAGAGTTCGATCGGGGTGGTAGCATTACCGTACCACATGGTTCCAGCCACGACGAAAGCGGCAAAGAAAACAGCGGCGATACTGCTAGAAAGCACCGTTTCGATATTACCCATTCTCAGGGCTTTATAGAGTCTTTCGGGGGGACGAACGGTTAAATGGAATAAACCGGCGATAATCCCGACGATACCCGCAGCAATGTGGTGAGCTACCACACCCCCGGGGTTAAAGGGGTTAAAACCAGCCGGTCCCCATTCGGGAGCTACGGGCTGCACATGACCAGTTAAACCGTAGGCATCGGAAACCCACATCCCGGGACCCCAAAGGCCTGTTTGATGGAAAGCACCGAAACCAAAGCAAAGTAAACCGGATAAGAACAGGTGAATACCGAACATTTTCGGCAAATCGAGGGCAGATTCGCCCGTGCGGGGATCGACGAATAATTCTAAATCCCAGAAAACCCAGTGCCAAACGGCCGCTAGGAATAGCAGACCAGATAAGACGATATGAGCGGCGGCAACGCCTTCAAAAGACCAGAAACCAGGGTCAACACCAGTTTCGCCGGTGACGCTCCAGCCACCCCAAGAACCGGTGACACCTAAACGGGCCATGAAGGGCAGCACGAACATTCCTTGCCGCCACATCGGGTTTAATACGGGGTCACTGGGGTCGAAAATAGCAAGCTCATAGAGGGCCATGGAGCCAGCCCAACCCGCTACCAGTGCGGTGTGCATCAGGTGAACGGAAATTAAACGGCCCGGGTCGTTGAGAACGACTGTGTGTACTCGATACCAAGGTAGTCCCATTGACTACGCTCCTCCTATTGACAATTTAGTGTCCACTTAGACGCTTTTTATATTCAGGGTCAAAATATAAGCCCAACACTCTCGACGGTTAAGTGCAAGAGTTAGCCGACCTACATTATCCCTTGAAAAGTGTATCTATTCTAAAGAAGTGTAACTATTGTTAGAACAGATTTCAAGTCTTTGCGATCGATCTTCCGCCAGAATATTCCAGATCAGGGTGTGGGGTGTGGAAATTATGAATTATAAATTATGAATTATAAATTGGGGAGTGGGGAGAAAAAGGCTGCGTCCTAACTCCTAACTCCTGATCACTGATAACTGATAACTGATCACTGATAACTGATTACTTCCTCAGTAGTTCTTCGGCATTTTGCAGGATTTCGAGGACTTGTTCGGCACTAATCAAGCGTTTTAGCACCACTTGCCCGATGGTGGGGACAGTATCGGCAATTTCTGCACTCTTGGGGGCAACTTCCACCATAATCACAGCTTCTTCCACCTTATAAAGCCATAAAACCTGTTCTCCCTCTAAAATACCGATATTTAATCGCTCTATCTGCGGTGGTCGTCGCCAACTACTCGCATGGTCCCACAAACCGCCAAATTCCCACACCCGTCCTATTGTCCAACCTGCCGTTAAGAAAAAATATTTCACTTTGTTACTCAATCTAGAATCAATCTCTAGCTTTCTGGCTTAATTAGTTTTCAGCCGTCAAATTTTATCAGCTTTTTAGCCCTCAGCCATCAGCCAGAAAAGACAATAGGCAATAGGCAAAAGACAAAAGTCAGCTTTGTTCTCCCTGCTCCCCGCTCGTCAATTCATAATTTATAATTCATAATTCCCACTCCTGTCTCCTATGACGGCTAATAGCTAGTCAACGTCCCGTTAATTTCACCACCCCAATGCCCCCAAAGTATAGACCCAAGACCGCCCCTGCTAACAGGGATTGGGTGAGAGGATCTGTGGAAGGGGTTAAAATCGCGCCTAAAATCACCGCCCCCAAAACCACGAAACGCCAACCCGATAACATCGTTTGCGAGGAAATAATGCCTAAAAAGCTCAAAATCAATTGAATAACGGGAATTTGAAAGGCGATGCCGGTACTAAACAGCAAAAGTAAGACAAATTCAAAATAGCGCTCGATCGACCAAGCTTGTTCGACCACTTCCGCCCCATAACTGACAAAAAAGTTTAAAGCGGCGGGAATCAGGGCAATATAGGCAAAAAATAAACCGGCAAAAAATAAAACACTCGATCCTAACACTACCGGGACAATTAAACGCCGTTCGCGACGGGTTAACCCCGGCAGCACAAAGAGGATAATTTGCAAGAGAATGACGGGACTAGCCACCAGTATGCCGCTATATCCAGCTACTTTTAGGGAGACGAAAAAAAATTCTCCCGGAGCTAACTGCAAAAATTTTACCCCTTGGGCGGGGACTTCCAGCACTTGTACTAGGGGTTTAACGAAGATAAAACATCCCACCGCACCCACAGCCACGGCAATTAAACTATAAAAAATCCGGCGCCGCAACTCCTCCAAGTGGTCAAATAAGGACATTTCCACTTCTCCGGGTAACTCATCGAGGAATTCAGGACTGTCTGGGGGCGGGGTTTTTACTTCTGTCGATGACATGGCTTTGGCTCGATCGTTCTCTACTCAAGCCTTTATCCTAGCATTGATAACCCTTAGCTATTAGCCGTCAGCTATCAGAATCATTCCAACATCGTCGGGTTTGCTCGGTGACAGGTTGCCAATCGAGTTTGAATTAAGTGGAAAATTCTCCCTGATAGCGATCGCACTATTCTCAGGGTTCAGGTGGAATCTGTAACTGCAAGTCTTCAATCAGTGACGGGATTTCAGCCTGAACCACATCCCATACAATATTGAGGTTGACATCATCATATTCATGTACTAACCGATTTCTCATTCCATTAATTTCTTGCCAAGCAATGTTGGGAAAGGTCTGGCGGGTTGTTTCGGAAACTCGTCTGGCTGCTTCGGCAATCACCAATAGCCGTCGAATGACTGAATCTTGAAGCTGCACATTGGCGACGAACTCAGCTTTTGAGCATTGAGCCGTGTAGGTCATGATCAGTTCTGCGGATTGCAGTATATCAAGCAGGAATTGAAGATCCCGTTGCATAAATCACCTGGGCAGAGGAAAGAATTTCGTGGCGGCGTAAATAGTTACGGCTAGTTTCAATACCTTGACGGGTAATCAGATCAATGTCTCGGTGAAACATCGTTTTTAACTCTGCTTCCATCTGATCGAGGCTGCTGAAGGTGGGGTGTGCCTCTGGGTGAAACTGCACCATAATATCAATATCGCTGTCCGGGCGAAAGTCATCGCGCAGGACAGAGCCGAAAAGGGCAAATTCGGTCACTTGCCAGCGTTGGCAGAAATCAGCAATTTTTTCCGTCGGCAGATCGATGGCACCTCTCAAGCGGGCGACTGCCGCTGCCTCAGCTAAATCCATTGCTTGTTGGTGAAACGTTTGAATCTGGCTCATTGAAGTAAGGCTCCTCCAGGATTCTGTTTTGTGCTAACGACAGAGATCGGGCGACTGAACTCCACCACAATGATATAGGCTGGCAACCCTTCTGGGTCAGATGCACCAGTTTGTTCGATTTTCTGCTTGACTCTGGCATTAATTTTACTGCGATTGCCGTTATTGCCCCACAGAAACTAGAGGCTCAATTTTACCTTAAATGTCGGCTTGAAGGAACTCTCGGTTTTACCTCGGAGATGAAAGGTTACGCCAATATAAAACAGCACTTCGACAGGCTCAGTGTCCACACTTCAACACATTTCGACAAGCTCAATGTAAAGGCTCAGTGACACGAAGCACAGCTAAAAATAAGCGACCCTGTTGCAATTCTTGCCCCTCTATTTTAACCTAAACATTGGGAATCTTCGCTAACATTCCTCAACTGAGACCACCAGAGCGGCATCGCACTCTAACCCACAGTTTCAATAAATGTACATGGTGCGTTCCCCAAAAATCGATCGGTGGAGCAGTAGGAGTCACATTAGGGAACGCACCCTACAAGAACGGCGATCGCACTGGGAATTGATTTTGCTGATGGCAATGTGTTATTCATACTTTTATCCGCCCAACGTTCCTGTTATGTTGCCTGCATAGAACTCATTTTGGCTTCATCCAATCTTTGAGAACAGCCTTACCAACACTGACATACGGATTGTCCAAAAACTCCTCAATTGCAGCTTCACCACCCGTTTGTAACGCACCGACAACACGACGCTTGAAACTAGGAGTGGTTTCATCACTCACGTAAGCCACCTTTTCAGCTTCAGTAACGCTTGGATTAGTTTGTTCTAGCTGTTTGAGAAGACGCTGAATCTCCGCTGCCGCCTCAGCAAGAGTCTGCTTTTGATCTAATTGAACGAATGTATTGTTGTCAGATCCAGCATATTTGCCAATAGCAGTACCTTGACTAACATTGTAATAGTCTCCCTCAACACCTAATCTTATTCCTCCTAGAAGACTCCCAATCTCGCTCTTTAGACCTCTAATCTGTTCACGTAGTCGAAATTGATCAGGTACAGAACTTGTAGTCATTAATTCTTCTTCTAGTATCTTTAGGTCTTCCAAAAGCCTTTGTTGACGCAGGGTTTGAATATCTAAAATACTTGAATTTTTGTTAGATCGTTCTTCTGTTACTATACTTGCAGTCTCAGATTCTTTTGGCGGAATGGATGAGTCAACTGCTTTCAAATTTCTTACTCGTTTCTGTTCACTCCAAGCCACAAAAGCAGTACCAAGACAAAAGCTTAGTGCTATGACAAAACTTGAAGGAGCACCTCCAGCAAATAGTAACATGAGGACAAAACCTATGAATACAGCCACAGTCTGCTGAACTAAGGAAAATAAACCAGCCTTAGCCTCTTCATAGAGATTTAATTCATTATGATTTCCCTGAGCCATGCTTATTACCTCCTTTTAATCCACGCAGATCTACCCAGAAGCGCCCAATGATTCGACCGGCTAGAATAATCCATAGGCAAAAGTCAGATGTGATGATTATAAAACAAGCATAGCGCGATACGCCCAACGGGTTTTCTTGCAGGCATACGTCAAAACCAGAAAAGTCTTTACCGATAATGACACGACCGATGAAACTTGGAAGTTGTAACAAAATACTAAGAGCGATCGCATCTTGTACCGAGAGATAAACGGCTCTCCATAAATCCCCCATTAACCCTCGACCTAAAACATCTAGGGGTTCCCAAACGTTCAGCAACAAGCGTTCTGCTCTTTTACCCGTCTTGGTTTTGAGTTCTGGAAGATTCGGATCTGGCTTTGAAAGAGGTTGAGGGGGTTGCTGACTCATCTAAATCATTTCGGCTCTTCTAGGTTCTGTGTGGTCAGCTTAACTTACCATAGAAGCGATCGATGCTTTTAACTTAACCAATTAGGTTTTAGATTTGTCCCTTGTTAAGTACCTAAGCAAAATTAATTACATACATCTAACCACCTCTTGCCTCTTGCCTCTTGCATGAGTGCCTTTCTTCACTAGGAAATTAATTTTGCACGACTACTTATCAGATGTGGGTTTTCAGTTCACCGATTACCGATGACTGTTTACCGATCACTGAACAAACCCCACACCCCCGAACATTTGTCAAGACTCCCAGCGAAAAATCTGGGTTTGTTCACACAGCTTAATTAAGAGTTGTAACTTTTAATGAACAGGAAGGGAGTCTAGGGCTGAGAGCTTGCTATAGTGAATCCTAGCCGTTTTTTCACGGCTCGTCATTATCAAGTCAGAGCCTTTACTCGTCTCAATCATCATCCCAGAGTAAAATCAATAATCCCTATGGTCAGCACGATCCAAAAACCAGAATTCGAGGAAATCCGTCCAGGTATAAAAGTTCCCGCCAAAGAAACGATCCTCACTCCCCGCTTCTATACCACTGATTTTGAAGCGATGGCGGAAATGTCGATCGCCGCTAACGAGGAAGAACTGAAAGCGATTTTAGAGGAATTCCGTACCGATTATAACCGGCATCACTTCGTTCGCAATCAAGAATTCGATCGCTCTTGGGAGCATATTGATGGCGAAACTCGTCGTTTATTCGTGGAATTTCTGGAAAGATCCTGCACGGCTGAATTTTCCGGCTTTCTTCTCTACAAAGAACTCGGCAGACGTTTAAAAAACAGAAATCCCGTCCTCGCAGAATGCTTTAACCTCATGTCCCGGGACGAAGCGCGTCACGCTGGGTTCCTTAATAAGGCTTTATCGGATTTTAACCTCTCCCTTGACTTGGGATTTTTAACCAAAAGCCGTAACTACACCTTCTTTAAACCGAAATTTATCTTCTACGCCACCTATCTTTCCGAAAAAATCGGTTATTGGCGTTATATCACCATTTATCGTCATCTCGAACAACATCCCGAAGATCGGGTTTATCCGATTTTTAACTTCTTCGAGAATTGGTGTCAAGACGAAAACCGTCACGGGGACTTCTTCGATGCGATCATGCGTGCGCAGCCTGATATTCTTAATGATTGGCGCGCTCGTCTCTGGTGTCGTTTCTTCCTGCTTTCGGTCTTCGCTACGATGTATCTCAATGATACTCAGCGTTCTGGTTTCTACGCCATTCTCGGTTTGGACGCTCGCGAGTACGATAAGTATGTAATCGAGAAGACCAATGAAACCGCCGGCCGCGTCTTCCCGATTGTTCTTGATGTGGATAGTCCTGAATTTTATGATCGCCTAGAGATTTGTGTTCGCAATAACGAGGGATTACGGGCGATCGATAGCGAAAACAGTGCCGCACCGGTTAAATTCCTGAAGAAATTGCCTATCTTCGCCTCTAACGCTTGGCAATTTCTCAAATTGTACCTGATGAAACCGATTCGGGTCGATAAATTAGCCGGTAGCGTCCGTTAAAAAGTTTGTTTTCTTGAGACATGGTGAGGGTGGGTGAAACCGCCCTTTTTTTGTCGATAAAATTCTTAAGAAAATCCTCTAACATTTCTATCCTCGCTAGACTGGATCCTAGGGGTGTGAACTAGGTTTTTACTTTTTACTTTTTACTTTTTCCTGTCAAAAATATGGCTATTTATAGTGAATTACCCACAGGACAACGTCTCTATCTCGATAATCAAGGGCTGCAGACGATTGTAACCCTCGCTAGTGGTGCAGTGGGACAACAACAGCAGTCTAGCAGTAGTTTTGCCACGGGAGTTTGGACAAAAGAACCCCAAATAGAGATAATTCCCCAAGGGGCGATTATTGAAATTATCACTGAAACCGGACCCCACAGAATCCAAATTCAAGGAAGCAGTATCGGTTTTTCCTCTCCTCATACCTCTGGAGTTTCTCAGTCCTCTCAATCGACCACTGCTACCAGTTTCTCCTCCTCACCGATGCAACCAATGCAACCAATGCAACCGATGCAACCGATGAAAATGGGCAATATGTCGATGAATTTTGCCCCTATGGAAATGGAGATGGGAGATATGAAAATGAGTATGGGAGACGCAAAAACCGTCAGTAAAACGCGATTTTGTAGTCAATGCGGGGCAAAAGTAGCGGCAACCGATCGCTTTTGTAGTAGCTGTGGTCATCAGTTACAGTAATAAAACCTGTTTAGCTAAATCTATAACTCCTTTTCGGGCAAAATTTTGGGGAGCATCTCATTTATGCAGGTGAGTAATTATACTTGTCACTAAAACTGTTTTCTAGCAAGGCTTTCAAAATAGCTTGACATAAAAACCTGATTTAAAGGTTACAAAGGTGAGATGCTCCCAAATTTTGTTTATATTAGCTAAATTTACCCGCTTCTAACCAGATTCGTCCACAGCGATCAAAAAGTTTATCGAATAGGGAATTGGCTGTGCCAAAGTAATAAAGCAACCGGTGTAAAGATCAGTTGCTCTGGAGAAGAACTGTATTTCAAGGGGGAATTGCTGAACTGCCCAATTGTGCTATACTGAAACCCATAACTCAAAATAGCGTTTGTTAAGTCGAGGTGTTAATGCAAGCAATGACTCCTATATACATAGAACGCCCTCCTATCGAGGAGACCTGTCGTCAGGCAATTCAAAATCCTGGAGGCCTGATTCGTATTAAAGCTCCTCAAAAAATGGGCAAAACTCTCCTACTAAGAAAAACTCTAGATTATGCTAGAAGCCTTGGATACCGAACCGCTAGTATTGATTTCTCGGAGTGGGGTCTGAATAATCCAATTTTTGATGATTATGAACAATTTCAGAAGTCACTGTGTATTGAAATTTCTAAATGTTTACAAATAGAGGATAAGGATATTGAAAGGAATATTTCTGAAACTTGGGGAATTAGATTAAGTCAGACAAAACCTACAAACTATTTTCAGGATTATTTACTTAGTCAGGGAGAGCTAGTCGTTGGCTTTGATCGGTTTGAGGTTTTATTTGATAAAGTAAATATTTTTGAGGATTTTTGTTGTTTGTTGCGAGCTTGGCACGAAAAAACAGAATTACAGTGGCAAAATTTGAAATTGATTCTTGTTAATTCAACAGATGACTACCCAGTACTTGATATTAATCACTCACCATTTAATGTTGGCATAGGAGTGGATGAATTAACTGGATTAACTGGATTTTCACCTTTACAAGCAAAAGAATTATTGAAATTTTATCTACAGGAGGATTTCAGTAGGACTGATGAGCTAATCTTGAAGGATTTTGTTGATTTTGTGGGGGGTCATCCTTTTCTTTTAGATGAATCCTTCAAGTATTTACGAAGAAACCCGACTCAAACTTTACAACAAGTAAAGGAGGAATCTCCTACAAAAACAGGGATTTTCAATCATCATCTTGGAGAAATTCTAGAAACTCTATCCAAGGAGAGCCACGAATATCTTAAAAATGATTATATTAAAATAATTCAACAATATCCAAACTCAGTAGATTTACCTCAAAAATCTGCATTTAACTTGCGTAGTTTAGGATTAATCAAAAACGCTGATAATGGTTGTTTCGTTTCAAGCTGTGATTTATATCGTTTATATTTTATTTCTTCTTTATTTATGCAGGAAGTTGGTCAACTGCTAAGTGACATTTCCCCTGATATTACTGAGGAAGAAGCAAGAACACTTGTTTCTAATAGATTAAACGACAATCTAAAACTAGGAAATAATAAAAGCAAATGGTCTCTTGTTTTAAGACGAAATTTCTTCAATAGAGATCGATTGTTTCAGTCTAGCAGAGCTGCTTTTTTTGCCGTTGTTGACTACTATATTACAGATAGTCCAGTGGGTACAGCTGTTTTAGCTTTTTTTGAAGAATGGAGCAACTACTAATAACAGCCTCAGCCATCAAACCTTCTCTTCTATAAAATTTCTCTTGTATATAGCGTTTCTCGCATCTGTGCGGCACAGTTAAACCTTTGCTGATTAAGCTGTTCAGGATCGGGAATGTACCTCTTGTGAATCAGAAATGCTATATATTGCTCAATTACTTTAATTTCAAGTTAAGGAGTTAAAAATGACAGATAATTTGACAGATAATTTGACAGGCTTTACCTTTGGCGGTGGCTTAAAGGCTGGTAATCCAACTTATGTTGATCGGAAATCAGATGATGAGTTACTTGAAAAATTAACAAAAGGCAACTATTGCTATATATTAAATTCTAAACAGACTGGAAAATCCAGCTTACGTATTAAAATTGTTGATCGTTTAAAGAAGTGTAATCCCAAAGTTGATTCTGTGATCATCGATCTAAGTGGTTTAGGAATACCAAAGATTAATTGGGAAGGCTGGTGTTTTACAATCACTCAATCGATAGCTGAAGCTGAAAGTTTGCAAATCATGACAGGGAAAGAACTGAACAAATGGTGGAATGATTTTGGAAATAATGTACCCCCATTGCAACGACATATAAATTTTCTTGAAGAATATGTACTTAAGCAACTAGATCGAAGAGTTGTGATTTTTATTGATGAAGCAGAGTGTCTTTTTTCATTTTCTGAACCTGCGAACACCGATGCTTTTTTGGCATTTATTCGTTCTTGCTCTGAAAAAAGAGAGCCAAGAGATGATAATAATCCTTATAATCGCTTGACTTACTGCATAGTGGGAACAACTTCCCCTAAAAATTTCATTCGGGATCCTCAATCTACTCCATTTAATATTGGTCAGGCGATCACCCTGGAACCGTTTAAGTTAGATGAGGTTCAACCATTAATAACAATGCTGGGTGAAAAGTTAAAAACACCAGAAAGCGCATCTAAAGAATTAATGAGAGAAATTATTCATTGGACTGGAGGACAACCTTTTTTAACTCAAAAACTTTGTCATCTTATAGTAAAAGAACGTCAAAGTAACCCGTTTACTACTGTTGAACAAGTTGTAAATTTAAAGGTTATTAATAATTGGCAAACTCAAGATGAACCTGTTCATTTTCAAACAATAGAAAAACGTCTTTTGGATAATGAAGCAAAAGCTTTTGATCGGCTTGGGCTATACAAAGGAATTTTGGAAAATGGGCAGATAGACTATCAAAATACTTCTGAGCAAATAGAACTAACTTTGTCTGGTTTGGTTTTAGAAGATGAAGGTCAATTAAGACTTTATAATCCCATATATAAAGAGATTTTTAATCTAAATTGGGTTGAACAAGAGAAAGCAAAACTGCGTTTATATATTGAAGAATTTGAGAATTGGGAAAAATGGGAAAAATGGAAAGAAACTAATAATCTGGCTTATGATCTACAAGAACGTTACTTATTGTACGGAACCAAATGTGATCGGGTACAGAAATGGAGGATAAAATTTAACGAGGATAACGGGAAGCTTTATGAAAAAGAAGGTAATTTTTTGGATCGATCGAAGACTTTTTGGCGAGAAGTCAAAGATTTATTTTCTGATTTACAGATCAATGAAGGGACGATGGAAAGTATAATTCAATCGGCCAATGATTTGACAGGAGGGTTACATAAATTCAATAGAATAGTTTTTCATATTGCTAAAAACAATAACGTTGTGGATTTACAACAGGATGAAGTTCAAGGTTGGCTAGAAAATTTAGTTTTATCAAATTCCTCAAACTTAGAGCTTTTTAAAGAATATGATCTATTTCGTCAAGATCGAGACCAATTTTTAAATCGAGATGACAGTTTTGATTTAATTTCTCTCTTTGAAAAAATTGCTCAAAAGGAGCCGATTCTCTTTGATGAAAAAAATCCACAACATCGTAAACTAAAAGATATGTGTTTTATAATTCTAGATAAGGAGCATAATTTAAGAATACTCAACAAGATTTATGAAAAAATTCTAGATCAAAACTGGATCAAGGAAGTCATGGCGGGACTCCGTCCCTATAAAAAAGCTTTTCGAGGTTGGCAAGATTCGGATCGTCAAGAATCATCTTATTTATTACAAAATAATGATCTAAAACTGGCCCTAGAATGGCTAGGAAAAAAGCCCACACCTAAATTAGAGGAAGGAGAGATTGAATTTGTAATGACCAGTTTAGTGGCGGAAGTCTGGACAACTGCTTCACCTTCTGTTCAATCTGAAGCTGTTTCATTGATCACAACTTCTCGACCATCATTACAAGGGAAAAATAACTACTCTGACTTTCTACTCCGAGAGATTTTACAATGGACAACCTCTCAAACTGCTGCCTTAAAAAAGCTTTTAGAATGGGTAAATGAGTCTGATATTCCTGTCGAAAATATCCGTAAATACCTAGAATTTCTTGTTAGATCGCAGATCAAAAACTGGAGTTATCAAGAACTATTTGACTTTGCTCTTGCTCCCCATAGCTCTTACCCTGAGAGAGAACAAAGAATTTTTATTACCTTCGACCAATACTGTCTTGGGGAAATAGACCAATCTCAAATCCAAGAACCCCTAAAAGAATGCGGAAAAATACTTGACAAATATCAAAATTTAAACGAAAATGATTTTCAGGAATTAGTATTTAACTTCCTCAAGACTAAAATTGCGAGAATCTCTCTTATGACACAACAACGACCCGAACAAGAAAAACTTGATGTTCTTCTGGACGAGACTGTTACCACCTCAAAAGGACACCTAAAATCAATCCTTATTTTTAATCTAGAGAATGGACTACCGCTGTATCACAATAAACGACTCAAATCTGATGATCCAGAGCTTTATCGTGCTCTTTTTGCAGACGGTGGTGATGCAGTAGGAGAAGCAATTGAAGGATTTGAATCCCTCAGTAAGATTCAAGAAGCTTTAGATAATTTTGGCAAGGTAACTGCCTTTGGCAATCTCACATACTCAATTTTTAAATTGGCGGAGGGAACGATGATGGTTTATTTTGTCGAACTAACAACACCTTTTGCTATTTGCTTTATCGCTCCTGATGGAATTAATTTAGGACTGGTCGTAACACGCTCACAAGCAAAAATTAAGAAGATTAAAAATGAGCTAGAAGAATTAGGTTTTTAGTCTTTTTTTGGTTGCTGTTTTCATTTAGATATATTTACTATAAAGGAGTCAATTTTATGGTCATTCTCGCTGGCAAAATTGCAGGTGATAAAAGCGAATTCGGTCTTTTTACTCACAAAAAAGATGACTCTCAAAAAAAAGTGATGCTGGATGCCTTAATTGCCCATGAAACTTATACAACTAAGGATTATGCTCAAGGCTTGGAAAACATGATAGAGACATTTTTAGAGCAATATTATTATGGGCAATATAGTGATAATGAAGATATTTATGGTGCTTGTTTTGGTATAGCAGGACCTGTTGATCATGGCGAGGCTAGAGTTGATCGCAAGGAATTTAAAGCAACTTTTACAGAGCATGACTTCAGACAAAAACTTCCCTATAACAATGTTCCTGTCTCTTTTATCAATGATATGGAAGCAATTGGCTATGGTATTTTTTTGGGAAATGGAGAAGAGCAGCTAAAAGAACTTTATCCTGGTAAATCTCACCCAAATCCTGAAGATCGCCGAGTATTAATGCTAGTGAGTGGAGGTTTAGGTCAAGCATTATGGTATAGCCATGATGAAAAAAAAGGGTTAAAACCAATCTCCTCGGAAGGTGGTCATGCGGACTTCGGTGCTAGAATAGATAAAGATTGGGAACTTTTACAATTTCTGAAAGAACTGAAACAAGAGCAGGGGGATAATAGTCCCGTTAGTTATGAGTATGTTCTTTCTGCTCCTGGTTTAACCAGAATTTATCATTTTTTTCAAAGTCTTTCTGAATGGGAAAATCAGCCAAATATCAATGATGCTGATGCTATCATTCAAGCTGCCCAGGAAGGGAATCCATTATGTAAAGAAGTTTTGGATTTTTTTATCTCTATTTGGGGAGCGCAAGCAGGGAATTTGGCTCTTACCTATAAAGCCAGTGGCGGAGTTTATATTGGCGGTATTGATATTCCCATTGAAATCTTGAAAGAAGGCAAATTTATCAATGCCTTTATTGATAAAGAGGGAAATTTCAAAGCTTATAACGAAGGCATTTCTGTTAAAGTTTTTCAAGATAACAGCATTGTCATGTGGGGGGCAGCTCGACACGCTATTGAGGCGGGTTTTGTAACTAATGGTAGATTTGCAATTATGAGGGCAAATCAACAAAAAGGGCATTGAATACCCTCACAATCAAGACAACTTCTAGGATTGTCTATCCTATGCTTCTACATTTTTGTAGCAGCGTATTTTACTGCACCTCTTAATCCCTCTAGGGTATTCAAAACAATATGGACAGGAACTTTTTCTAGCAAAACAGGATTAACCCGTGCCTTATCTGTAAATGCCTTAATAAAACTGCCATTTTGCATCAATTCAATATTTTGGGCTGCAATTCCCCCCGCAATATATAAACCGCCAAACGGTAAAAAACTCACCGCCATATCCCCTGCCGCAGCCCCAAAAGCTTCTACAAAAATTGCCATTGTTTGCTGACAAAGAAAATGACCTGCTGCTGCTCCTTTAGCGATTGCTGCCCCAGGATCAAATTGACTTAAAAAATCACCCACATCTTCAGAAGCAAACTTGCGATCCTGCAAAAAACGAAAAATATCAACAATTCCTGGGCCAGAAACCACCCGTTCCACATCAACCTTGCCGTCGGCCCGAAGATATGCTAATAACTCCTGAGCTAACAAATTATCAGGAGCAAAACTTTCGTGGCCTCCTTCCGTTGGAAACACTCGATAGCTATCACCTTCAGGAACTGCAAACGCCTTTCCCAGACCCGTACCCGCCCCAATAATAGCGATCGGCGCATCAGGCAAAAATTCACCTTCCTGTAAAGTAACTAAAGATTTATTTTTTTCTAAGACAATATTGTAGCCAATTGCTACAAAATCATTAATAAGACTCACTTTAGCAATGTTCAATTCTTCTTGTAACCGGGCCGCATCTAATTCTGGCCAAGGTAAATTAGTGATTTTACATTTGTTGTTCAGAACAGGGCCAGCCAAAGCAAAACAAGCCTTATAAACATTACACTCATCACCCAGGAATTGTCGCACTAAAGGAACTAAACCCTCATTGCCGCTCGGATAAATTTCTTCTCGGAGAGTTGATTCATTTTTTCCGTCCGTTTCTACCAAACACAACCTGGTGTTAGTGCCACCAATATCACCGGCTAAAACTAGCATGGATTTAACTACTAACGAAACTGTTCAAGATTATAGCATATCGAATATATTGCGATCTCTGTTCCAATTATCAGAACACTTAAGTAGGGAGGCACAATTATTTGTAGGATGGGTTAGCGGTAGTGTAACATGAGCGGGCGTTGGGTTTCATGCTTCTACGTTCATCTTATATTTAATTCCACCCACCCACTTAGATTTATTCAGCAACCCCTAGCTAGATTTACAAGAACTTTTGTGGCAAAATTCTGTTTATATTAGCTAAATTGAGCCGCTTCTAACCGGATTAACCCACAGCGAGCGCATTTTTCCCACTAAATCGCCTGTTTATCTATGTCCAACATTCTTAACACTGAAGACAAGGGAGGGAGTGTTTCCCTCCCTTCCCTGATGGGTTACACAAGAGCTAGAACCTCTGGAAATCTGTTACAAGGGATACCCTTGCAACGAGGTAAGACTATACAGAAACGAGAAGAGCCAAGTTATCGTTGAAACTGCTATAATTAATAAAATCTCAAGAATAGTAAAATTATATGAATGCACTAAAATACCAAACAATCATCAAAAATGGTCAACTTAGTTTACCTCCCCTCGACTTACCAGAAGGAACAGTTGTCGAAGCGATTTTGTTGATTAAAGAAGCGGCTGAAATGGATGAAACGGACTATCTGCTTTCCACAGAAGCTAACCGTCAACATCTCCAAGAGGCAATAGAATCTCTGAAAAATCCTGATAGTTATATTTATGTAAATGCTGCTAACTGATCAGGAAAGTCGCCTTTCTAACCCGAAGTTTTGATTAGTTTAATCAATGGGCAATCGCAGATAAAAAAGTTTACGCTAAAATTGTCAGCCTTATTAAAGATGTTCAAAGAGAGCCTTTTTCTGGATTAGGAAAACCAGAAGCATTAAAACATGAACTATCAGGATTATGGTCACGACGCATTACAAAAGAACATCGCCTAGTTCATAGCGTGTCTGATCAAGAAATTGTTATTGTTTCCTGTAAATTTCACTACTAATAATCGCCAGAAATTCCAGAAATAGCTGAGAGCAAGGCTCTTCTGGTTTTTGTGTGGAAGGAAGAAGAATAGGGATAATTTGGGTGCATCTCAATTTTGGACAAATATCTAGAGGACATTTTGGGCGCACGCGGTGCGCTCCTACCATTGGCGCAATAATATTAATAATATTATTGTAGGGGCGAATTGCATTCGCCCTCTTTGAATAACTTCTGCTGCTCACCTATAGGTGAGGGAAAGTCACAAATTTAATAGTCTTAAACACTTTAAACAGGATTTAGGATTACACAAAAGCTAGAACCTCTGGAAATTCGTTGCAAGGGATACCCTTGCAACGAGGTAGAAGCGAGAAGAACCACTTACTTATTAATTTTCCACAAAAGTAAATTTACCATTTTTACCATCGGCATCCATTTTAATTTGTGCGACGGAGAATTTATCCTGAATGATTTCCCCTTCGGGAGTAAAAGCAATATCTCCCAGGACAGTGACATACTTACCCGCTAAGATTTCCTGATTTAATTGTTGGCGAATTTGTTCGAGGGAAAGTGTACTGAGTTTATTTTTATCATCTACCCGTTTTAATGCCTCGACAAAAACTTGAATTCCCGTAAAAGCTTGAGCGGTAAATTGGGGCGGTGCTTTTTTATTTTCTGCTGTATAAGCGCCGACAAAATCCCGATTAATAGGATTATCTAATTCCGGGTTATAAGCTTGAGCGATGAGAATACCATCACATTGAGCTTGACAAACTGGGAAAATATTAGAAGTATTTAAACCATTGCCCCCAATAATTAAACCCTGATAACCTAATTGTCGCAACTGTTTGACCAAATTACCCCCGTCAGCAACCAAACCAGAAATAACCACTAAATCCGGTTTAATATTAATAGCGGCGGTGGCTTGATTTTGAAAATCTGTATCGGTGGTTTGGAATTTCTGCACGGTGACAATATCAAGATTTAAACTCTTTAGGGTTTCTTGAAAAGTTTCCGTTTCCGATTTACTAAAAGCATCATTTTGGGCAAAAAAGACAGCCACTTTTTTAATCTTGGGATCGATTTTTAAAGCGGTTTTAACCGCATTGGGAGCGACCACAGCCACAGGAGCGGACACCCTACCCACATATTCACCGATCTGGGGGATACCTTTAGCCGTGTTAGACGGGCCGAGAATGGGAACTTTAGCTCGATCGGCGATCGGACTAGCGGCAAAAGCTTGCTGGGACAGGGACGGACCGAGAATACCCACCACCTTATCTTGAGTGATTAGGGTATTAATGGCGTTGATCGCGCCCTGTTCATCCCCGGCCACATCCTGGATAATAACTTTAATCGGTGTTCCATTGACTCCGCCCTTTTTGTTAAAATATGTTTCAGCCATCTTGACACCGATCACCTGTTCCTGTCCCAATAGGGCGAGATTGCTGGTTTGAGCTAAAGCTGCACCGATGGGAATAGCACCAGTGGCGGCGTTTTCTGCGGGACTGGGGTTAGTTTGACTGGTGGGAGTGACGGAATTGCAGGCCACCACTAGACCGAAAGTGACTAGGGATAGTATTAAGGGGATTAATAAACGTTTTCTGAGCATCTTAACTCTCCTGAGACCGATATTGTTGATGACACTATTATTTCGCTAATCGGGTTGATTTCAGCGATAATTCCCGACGAGATCGAACCGGACTTTACCGCCTTAGAGCCTTTTCTTTCCCTTAATTTTGTCGATTAACCCCCCGTCTAACCCCCGTTTTCAGAAAAACGATTTGCCTTTTCCGGTTCTGTCGCCTAACCTAGTAGTTAGGGAATTTATAGATCGCCTTTCCCGTTCACAAAACCCAGCAAGCGAAAACATCCATTTAAGATTATGACTAACCCCGTTATTCACGCCTTTTTCCTCGGACGAGCGATCGCTGAAGTAGTCAGTGAACAGCTAGAAGATGCGTTTACCAACGCTTTAAGCGAATTAGGCAAATTTGATGCCGAACAACGGGAAAACCTGCGGCAATTCGTCGAAGAAGTGCAAATGAGAGCCGAGCGAGCCATGGAAAAGGGAGTATATACTGGTACAGAGTCCGGTGGTTCCTCCAGTGCCGATGTGCAGGAAAACATCGACGAAATGCGGGCCGAAATCGCCCAATTGCGCTCGGAACTAAAAAACCACCAGAATTAACCAAAAACCCTCTTTTAGTCGCTTTAAAGCCCCAAAAACTGCGTGTCAGCCCTTCTACCCGTCCCCGTTACCCCAGAGTTAAACCCAGCAATGCCGGCCCTCCAAGTCGCCAAAAATAGCTATCGTTGGAATCGAGAAAGCTATTCCATCAATCGTCGTCGTCTAGATATTTGGCGATTCGTTCTGACCGTACTGTATCAATTCTGGCTCAACGGTAAAAAATGGAGCTATAACGGCGGCTATAGCCAAGAAAAACTCGCCGGCAGACGCAGAAAACAGGCCGCTTGGATTCGGGAAACCATGCTAGAATTGGGACCGACTTTTATTAAAGTCGGTCAACTGTTCTCCACCCGCGCCGATCTTTTTCCCCTCGAATATGTGGAAGAACTCTCGAAACTACAGGATCAGGTTCCCGCATTTACCTACGAACAGGCCAGCAAAATTATCGAGGTATCCCTCGGTAAACCCCTGAATAAACTCTTTAAAAGCTTCGATCCCATCCCCCTAGCAGCCGCTAGTTTAGGGCAAGTTCACCGGGCCCAACTGAACAGCGGGGAAGATGTGGTGGTCAAAGTCCAACGGCCCGGATTGAAAAAATTATTTAGTATCGATCTGGCTATCCTGAAAAAAATCGCCCAATACTTCCAAAATCATCCCAAATGGGGTAAAGGTCGCGATTGGACGGGAATTTATGAAGAATGCTGTAAAATTCTCTGGGAAGAAACCGATTATCTCAACGAAGGTCGTAACGCCGACACTTTTCGCCGTAATTTTCGCGGGGAAGATTGGGTAAAAGTACCAAAAGTCTATTGGCGCTACACCTCTCCCCAAGTTTTAACCCTAGAATACCTCCCCGGCATCAAAATCAGTCATTATGAAGCCCTAGAAGCGGCCGGACTTGATCGCAAATTGTTGGCTAAACTGGGGGCAAAAGCCTATCTAATTCAACTACTCAATAACGGCTTTTTTCACGCGGATCCCCACCCCGGCAATATTGCCGTTGATAGTGATGGCTCCTTAATTTTCTACGATTTCGGCATGATGGGACAAATTAAGACCAATGTGCGCGAAAAATTAATGCAGACTCTCTTGGGAATTGCCCAAAAAGATGCCGATCGCGTGGTCACTTCTCTGGTGGATTTAGGAGCATTAACTGCTAATGGTGATATGGGAGCAGTGCGGCGATCGATCCAGTATATGCTCGATAACTTCATGGATAAACCCTTTGAGGAGCAATCCGTGGCCTCTATCAGCGATGATCTCTATGAAATCGCCTACGATCAGCCTTTTCGCTTTCCCGCTACCTTTACCTTTGTCATGCGGGCATTTTCTACCCTGGAAGGGGTAGGCAAAGGACTCGATCCCGAATTTAACTTTATGGAAGTGGCCCAACCTTTTGCCCTGCAATTAGTAAATGATATGACAGGAAATAATGGCAGTAATATCCTCGATGAGTTAGGACGACAAGCAGCCCAAGTGAGCAGCACCGCCCTGAGTTTACCCCGACGCATCGATGATACGATCGAAAAATTAGAACGGGGTGATATCCGTGTCCGGGTACGTTCCAGCGAATCCGATCGACTTTTGCGGCGATTGGGTATGATTCAAATGGGAACCAACTATACTTTACTGATCAGTGCTTTGCTTATCTCAGCGACGCTTCTATTCGTCAGTGGTTTTGGTTGGTTAACTTTAGTGCCGATGGCGATTTCGCTGCTGCCGGGGATAGCCCTCTTGAGACTTTGGCGAAAAATTGAACGTCAGGATCGCATGATGTAATTGATCGCAGGATAATAATTATTGTGTTAGCAGCAGAAATTTCGATGAACAATCTTTCTTTTGGAGGACTGACCGATCCTGGTGTAGTGCGATCGGTTAATCAGGATAGTTATTATATCGACCCCGAGCGGCGCTTTTTTATCGTTGCCGATGGTATGGGGGGTCATGCGGGGGGCCAGGAAGCTAGTCAAATCGCCACTGAAACTATCCAAGCTCATCTAGAAGAACACTGGAATTCGCCCCGGGCTGCCGGGGAATTGCTGCAGGAGGCAATTACCGTCGCTAACGAGAAGATTATCGAAGATCAGCTGAAAAATCCCGAAAGACAGGACATGGGGACAACCCTAGTCATGGCTATCTTCCGAGATGATGGCTCTTGGTACACCCATATTGGTGATTCCCGTCTCTATCGCTTTCGTGAGCAAAAATTAGAACAGGTGACGGAGGATCATACCTGGGTAGCTAGGGCGATAAAAATGGGCGATCTGTCCGAAGAAGAAGCCAAAAACCACCCTTGGCGGCACGTTTTATTTCAATGCCTTGGTCGTCGCAATTTGCCCCCAGTGACCGTGTCTCCCCTCGATCTGCAATCCGGCGATAGTTTGATTCTCTGTAGTGATGGTTTGACGGAAGAACTGTCCGACGAGGAAATTAGCGATTATTTGCAAACCGGTGCCGATTGTCAGGAAATTGTCGAAAATTTAGTGGCAGCGGCCAAAAAAGCTGGCGGTTCCGATAATATCACCGTGGTCATGGTAAGCTGTTGACTACCTAGGGTTTGCGGCAAAAAGTTTCTCGTGGGGAAGTGGGGAGATGGGAATTATGAATTATGAATTATGAAGTGGGGAAGTGGGGGAATTTCAACTAACACCCTAAAACCCTAAAACCCTAAAACCCTATCTCCTGCCGATCGCCGATCGCCTCATCTCAACAAGCAATTTAAATGCGTGGGCAGCTTACTCGATCGCTCCTGCTTGTTTTAATAAAGAAACGATCGCGTGATGGTGATTAAATTTAGCTAACATTAAAGCGGTCATTCCCCCTTGATTTTTCTGATTTAAGTACACTTTTCCCCCGTCTAACAAAACTTTAACCGTGTCGAGACAACCGTGATAACTCGCCCACATTAAAGGGGAAGCGCCGCTAAAATCGAGTTTATTGACATCGGCGCCGATATCGATTAACCGGCGCACCAGTTGACTATTATTGCCCTCACAAGCTTTCATGAGGACGGTTTTGCCATCGGGATAAACGGCGTTGGGATTAGCCCCGTAGTCGAGGAGATAACGGCAGATTTCCGTAAATTGGCGCTGTAAAGCTAAAGTTAATGGTGTTTCTCCCTGCTGAGTTAGGTTAGGCTCCGCCCCCTGTTTTAACAATTCTAAAACGATCGCTTCGTATCCTTGTACCGTGGCGATGATCAGGGGTGTATCACCAAAATGGTTGCGGTGATTGACAAAAGCGCCGGCTTGTACTAGGGCCTGGACGATCTCTAGATGTCCTTCGATCGTCCCTAAATGCAGAGCCGTTTCCCCAGCCTGATTTTGATTGTCAATACTAGCCCCCTTAGCGAGTAAAAGTCGGACAATATCGAAATATCCCTCAGCAGCAGCGATCATGAGGGCAGTTTCTCCCTCCTCCGTGCTGATGTTCGGATTTGCTCCCGCTTGCAGTAAAGTTTGCACGCTGCCGAGATTTCCCCTCTCTACAGCCAAAATTAGGGGAGTTTCCCCGGATAAAGTGGGAGAATCGAGGGGCATACCACGGGTAATAAACAATTCGAGGATTTCTGGGCAATTGGCGGTGAGAGCCTGTAACCAAGCTTCTTGACGTATTTCGTCATCTACACCACTATCGAGCAGTAAACGGACAATTGCGGCGTAATTTTGTCTGATCGCTACAGATAAAGCCGTATCTCCATCCCGATCGCGCATATTGACCCGAGCACCGGCGGTTAATAACTGTTCTGCGATCGCTGTATGACCCTTATAAACGGCGATCATTAGTGCTGGTGTACCATCTTGATTGAGCTGATTGACATTAGCGCCGACGGCGATTAATTGAGCAAGGATTTCACTGTGATTGAGGGCAGCCGCTAACATGAGAGGGGTTAAACCTTGAGGTTGTTTACTTTTGTTGATATCAGCCCCAAATTCTCGCAAAATCGCCACAATTTCCCTATGACCCCCCTGCACGGCATAGATTAAGGCCGTAGTATTTTGCACATCAGTGGCGTTGACATTTGCCCCCTGACTCAGTAAAGCTTGAACCCGCGCGAGATTGCCCTGACGCGCCGCTTGTATTAACAAGATATCCCAATTAGAAGCCATTAACAGTGACCGATCGGCAGAAAGTATTTTTTCTATTATCGATCTTTCTAGACAGGTAAACGGACAGAAAAGCTACTACCCCGTTCTAATTCTGAGGTGACGGCAATAGTTCCCCCATGAGCATCAATAATGCGACGGGAGAGATAAAGTCCTAACCCATTGTTGGAACTGTCTGGGGAACTGGAGTACAGGCGCTCAAAAATCCGGGGTAGTTCTTCTGCTGAAATGCCTATACCAGTATCCTCGACGACAATGGTGACAAAAGTATCTTCCTCTGTAGCGGGGATGAGATGAATTTTCACATCACCCTTTTGGGTAAATTTAATCGCATTGCCGATGAGATTGGTAAAAACGCGCCGCAGTTCCAAGCGATCGCCAGTTAGGAAAATTTCCCCAGCATTTTCGGCATTTAAGCTTAATTCTAGTCCTTTTTCTCGGGCAAGGGGAGTTAACTGCTGACAGACTTCTTCGAGAATATCGATAATCTTTAATTTAGTAAAATTAAGTGTCTTTTCGCCGTTTTCATAACAATAAACTTCCAAAAGATTATTAACCATTTCCAAGAGATTTGTATTACTGCGAATAATCACATGAATGACTCGACTCATTTCGGGAGTAATCTCACCGTATAAACCTTCTTGAAATAGTTCTAATATATGATTGACAGACACTAAGGGAGTTCGCAAATCGTGGGTCATCCTCGAAACAAAATCTTCTTTTTGTCTAGCCAATTGCTCTTTTTCTTGTTTGGCAATCGCCACTTCTTCTTCCGCTTCATAGATGCGTAGGGCGTTTCGCATCGCTTGATTTAAGCGCGAGGCAGAAAGACGAAATTTACTCAGATAATCGGAAGCTCCGGCTTTCATCATATCTACGGCAATTCCTTCGTCTCCGTGACCGGTTAAGACAATTAGGGGTATTTTAAGTCCCTGTTGCCGAATTTCCCGCACCAAAGTCAAACCATCTCCATCGGGTAGAAGATAATCGATAAACATACAGTCGAAAAGATTATTGGACATCTTTTCTTTAGCCTCTTGATAGTCAGCGGCTTCTGTTATTTCTATCGCCATCTCCGATGTTCTTAAGAATCGGCGCACGGCGATCCGATCTACTTCATTATCATCAACAATTAGAATTCTTAACTGGTTTAACATTGCCAATTTAAATCTGAATTTTATTACTGTCTGATCTACCCTGATAGAATACCTTGAATCGGGTTCGATGGTCAAGACATTTTCGAGGTCGATTCTTACAGCTTTTTTCTTAAAGATGAAGTATAACATAATTTGCTATTGACGACCGAATCGTGACGACTGGCCCCCCAAAACGAAAAATTAGTACCTCACTATTAAGATGA
Source organism: Microcystis sp. 49638_E5 (assembly GCF_021300285.1). Taxonomy (NCBI): domain Bacteria; kingdom Bacillati; phylum Cyanobacteriota; class Cyanophyceae; order Chroococcales; family Microcystaceae; genus Microcystis; species Microcystis sp. 49638_E5. The sequence continues at coordinate 32,408 of NZ_JAJTDH010000013.1, forward strand.
CTGCCACAATCGGAAACAATACTTAGGGTTTGCTGAATAAATCTAAAAACCTTTTTGGATAAGACTTTTGGACTTTTTTCCCCTCAAAAAGTGCCAGCCATTGCGGGGATCGGGGGGAAAATTCCTGGACTTTTTCCCTGAAAATTAGGTAGTTGACCACCTGAAAATCGATGAAACCCCACACCCCACACCCCACACCCCACACCCTGCCACCACCGAAAAGCTTTTTGCCGCAAACCCTACTTAAACAAAATGGCAATGCTTCAACAGAGCGCCTTCAAGTAGGGGATGATATTCTTTTTCGGAGATAGTATAGGCCCCAAATCTAGCCAGATGGGGATTTTGCATTTGGGCATCAAATAGACAGAAATCCCGTTCTCTAAGGTGTTCGACTAGCTTGACCATGGCTACCTTAGAACCATCGGGAATTTTATAAAACATCGATTCCCCGATAAAAACCCCGCCAATGGCCAAACCTAAAATCCCTCCCGCTAATTGATCCCCTTGCCAAGTCTCGAAACTGTAAGCCCAACCGCCCTGGTGTAATTGCTGATAAATTTGCATTAACTCCGGGGAAATCCAAGTCAGCGAGCGATCAGCACAACCGGCACAAACCCCAGCAAAATCGCGGTTAATAGCCACGGTAAAGCGATTTTGATTCAAAACTCGTTTTAGGGACGTGGGATACCTAAAACGCCGATCAAGAGGGATAAGAGCGCGATTTTTACTAGAATACCAATCCAATCTGCCCCCCTCATCGGCCATGAGAAAGTAACCGCGTGCGTATCCTTGTATAATAGAGGCGGTATCCACGACTCCCCCAAGAATTCAGTCTCGTAGCCTGATCATTCTCTAATTATGCCTGATCATCCCCCACCAATTCCGCCTATTACTTTACCACCGATCGAAAATCCCCAACAGGAACAAACTTGGCTGCGCACCGCTTTACATCGTTGGTTAGATGCGGAATTTATTCCCGAAGCTATTAATGAAACTATCGCTGAACGTGCTAGTCAAATTTTTCTGCGTCAGCGTTTGGAAGGGGAAAACGATCTCGGTAGCTTGGTGATTGCGATCGTTACCGAGATGCAAGCTTTTGATTTTCGTGAAAGTTTTTATAGTGAATTCGCCATTGCTAACGCTGTCAGTGATTTAATTTTAGATAGTTTAGGGATCGATCGCTGTTGTGGCCAAAGTTAGACAGTTTTTCTTTGCTATTGGAGTTTAATTTCTATTAGCTGCTCTGCTAATTTTTCTGTGCGAATGGGGTACTGTTCATTTAAGAAGTTAACAAAATCTTCTTCGGGATGTGCCACGACGATATTACTGTAGTTTTGGGCTAATTCCTTGAGATTGAGTTTTTGCCGCCAGGATTCCACATCGCCATCCTGAAATAATTGAAACTTAACTTGATCGTTAACTAAATAGGATAATGCCAAAAAGAAACTAGGGGTATTATCGCTGATGACTATCGGCTTGGTCATGGAGTTTAAAACAGGGGCGATTTTTAGATTAGCTCCACTGGCCGTACCTCGTTGATCATCTAAAGCCGCATCAGGATTTAAACCCAGAAATACACCTGATACTATACCTAGTAGCAGCAAAATTAGCAAGATTTGTTGTCCTAAATAGTGCAGCCAATTTTTTGGCGATTTTGAGCCGATATAACTGGCAATCAGGTAGGATATAGCCATCCGGATTGCCAGAAAAGCCGGCATATAATATCTGGCTTGTAGGGAGCGGATCGATGGTTTTAATAAATCAGGTACAATTTGAAACAGTGTCGGAACAACAATCAAAGTTATGAGGAATAACCAAACTTTCGGCGATGCGTATCGGATGAGATAGTAAAGAGAATAAACCACTAACAATAATATTAATAAATGTAAAGCCGATTCTAATCTTCCTTTGCGGTGAAAGAAATTCACAAATACATGACCAGTATGACGGAATAAGGCTTGAGATATTTCGATGATATTAGTCTTAAACTGTCGATAGTATTGGGTGTTGCGATCAATTTTGTCTAGGTTGGTAAAAATCACGAATAGCCAAGGGCTAAATAAAACTAAGCTGCCAACACCTGCCAATACATAGCTAACAACTGTCCTTGTAATTTTCAATCTCTCTAGAAGAATCACATATAAAGCTTGGGCGATGGCGACGGGAGCAGAAAATAAATGAGTATAAAAAGTCAAGGCTAAACTGAGGCTATACCAGAGCCAACTTTTAAGCGTATTTTTACGGATTGCTCGTAAAAGAGCAATTCCTGATAAAAAAATTGTCACTGTCCAGCAACTATATTGGGTAGCGTTTTGTGCCGAAAGTATCCGAAGGGGAGAAACAGCGAATAAAGCGATTGCAATCGAGGCCGTTAGCGAAGAATCGAACAATTCTAGGCATAACCAATAAAGGCAAGCAATGGCTAGGATGCTTAAGAAAATCGAGAAAGTTCTGGCCGAATGTTCGATGGGGATTAACTGCATCCAGAAGCGCGCTAACAAATTGTATAGGGGAGGATGTTCTGGATTCCTCATCATAGAGCGCAAGGCATCGGATAGAGAGCGTTCGGAATGAGGATATTGAAAATATTGTAGGTCTTTCCTGCCAATAATTTCACCGTTGAAAGCCTGCTCCCGCACGTCTTGAGTCGTGTATCCCGAAAAACGCATAATACGTCTAACTTCATCGGCACTATAGACTTTTTGCTCTACATTGAAAAATCGTAGGCCAATTCCGATTAATAAAATAGCAATGATCAAAAACTTTCCGAAATTAGCGGCCAATCGATCGGGTAAATATTTTCTCTGATCCATCATAAGTTTATTTGTCCGTAGGTCATCAATCAACAAGAATTAATTGATAGTTGTTTGAAAAGTTTAATTAATTTCCAACCCAGCGATCTCAGCGATTGTATAGGCTGGTCTGCCCTTAACTTCTTCGTAAATTCGACCGATGTATTCCCCTAATATGCCAATACTGATCAATTGTACTGAACCCAAGAAAAACACAGCGATCAAGATAGTAGCTAAACCGGTAACGGGAGAGTCGGGTTGCTGCAGTCGCCAGTAGAGAACCAGTAAAGCCATCAACAGGGCAATTAAAGCAGAAAATAAGCCTAAATAAGTGGAAAGACGCAGGGGAATCTTAGAAAAAGACACCAAACTATTAATCGCTAAAGCTAGGGATTTTTTAAAAGTGTACTTGACTTCCCCGGCAAACCGGGGATCCCGCTCAAATTTAACAGCAGTTTGTTGGAAACCAATCCAAGCGCGCAAACCGCGAATATAACGATTCCGTTCTGGCATAGAATTTAATAGGTCCACTACCTGACGATCCATCAGACAAAAATCCCCCGTGTCCGCAGGGATATCCACGTCGGCTAATTGTCCCAGCAATCTATAGAAAACGTAGGCAGTCAGGCGTTTAAACCAACTTTCTTTTTTCCGTTTTGTTCTCTGGGCGTAAACCACATGATAACCTGCTTGCCAAGACTCAATCATTTTGGGAATCAATTCCGGTGGATCTTGCAAGTCGGCATCGAGGACAACAATAACTTGACCCCTAGCGAAATTGAGTCCCGCAGTTACTGCTGCCTGATGGCCAAAGTTACGAGCAAAGCTAATGTAACAGACCCTAGCATCTCTTTCCTGTAGTTCCCGCATTAATTTTAAGGATCGGTCCCCACTGCCATCATTAATCAGAATCAGTTCCACAGAATCATCTAAACTATCCATGACGGCACTGACACGACGATAGAGTTCTCGGATGGTTTCTTCCTCGTTATAAATCGGAATAATTAGCGAATATTTCGGCATTTTCGAGAGATTGAACGGACAAAGGCAGTGTTTTTATGGCGGCTACTACGCTCAATATTCTGCCAAAGTATCGCTTTTGTCAACTTAATAGATTACTGCTAAGCTGCAGGGAGGCGATTTCTTGGGCAGCACCAATAATTAGGGTTGGCTGAATAAACGTGCAATATAGACGAAGTAAGGATTTTGGAGCTTTTTTAGCGGAAGAGGTGCAAGATTTTGAAAGCTAGTGGCTCAAAAACCTTGCTTCTCCATTGCCAATCGCATCTTATTCCACCTTCAAACAATATCCTTCTCCCCTTGTCCCCTGCTCCCCGCTCCCCGCTCCCCACACCAGCCGATCGCTAACGCCGTCAGTGATTTAATTTTAGATAGCTTAGGGATCGATCGCTGTTGTGGCCAAAGTTAGACAGTTTTTCTCTGCTACTGGATTAAATTGCCAAGGAATGGTCGAGCATTGCTTGCCGACGTAAACAATTCCAGTAGGCTGCATAGAGGTCTGTCTGTTGACCGCGCAGAGAAGCGATCGCAGGTGCGGCAGGAAAAGGCCAGAGACGATCAAAAACCACTTCTCGATGAGCCAGACGAAACTGTAGCAAATAAACGGAAGCAGGAGCCTGTAAATTATCCAGTAATTGCGCTGCCAGCCGATGTAAAGACTTAAGACTCTCTCTTTCTAGACTAATCGGTTGACTGTAGGCGTTAGGGATCATACCCTCCCCGATTACCTCACCGTATTCTAAACCCTTAGATGTCACCGTGATCGGCAACCAAAGATCCCCAAAAGAGGAATCTCCCTGACTGGTTTTATAGTGCAGGGTCTGGGCAACCCAAGTGCGTCTTTCCTCGATATCCCGACAAGCTTGATAAACTTTTTTGCCAGGAAAATTCACCCAATTGGGTAATTGAATTGTTAAGGGACACCAGATTAAATTATTTTGGCCGGTTTTACCCGACTCCATTTTTGACCACAAAGAAGCCGTCCCCGTCACCTCCACCGCCAAGGATTTAGGAACCGCATTTTTTAAGGCAATCACCATCTTTTCGGTAACGGGCGATAGCCGAGACATCTGACCACTGGCTTGAGCTTCGGCATTAACGAGAATGATAACTTTGTCCATTTCTTGTTGTGGGTTGGGTGAACTTGAACGATCAGCGGTGAGGTTGGTTAAGAGTGAGAACTGACTTGGGTTCAATGCTTCTGTAGTCGCCATGGCAAAAGCTATTTCTCTGGATTTTAGCGGATTATACAAGAGCGCAACTATTTTTTACGGATTTTTTCAACAGCAACCATCTTCGAGGCGGGATTTTTCTTCTCCCCCTCATAGAATACCTTAGTTGACAGTCGCGTAAACAGTGATCAGTAAACAGTGATTAGTCAAGAAAAAATTCGACCGAATCTAAAACCTAATTGGTTAAGCTAAAAGCTTTGATGTATTTAGTTTCTAACCTTCTTTTTAGGTAGGAGAATTGCCAAATTCTTTTTTAGAGCCTCTTGCCTCTTGCCTTCAGCAGCTGATCACCGATCACTGATCACCGATCACTGAAATTACTCGTCTTCAGCGAAAATAAAGCGAGTTAGTTCACTAGGATCGGGTTCGGGGCTAGATTCGGCAAATTTAACCGCTTCCTCGATTTCAGCTTGAATTTTCTGCTCGATTTCTTTTAATTCCTCTCTCGTGGCCAGATCTCGCTCGTAGAGGTAGGCGGCAAAGCGAGTGATCGGATCTCTTTCGCCCCAGAATTGTTTCTCGTCAGCACTGCGTAACTCGTCGGGATCTGCCAGAGAGTGACCCCGGAAACGATAGGTTAAGGCCTCAATTAAAGTCGGTCCCTCACCGGCGCGGGCCCGAGCCACGGCTTCTCTGGCGGCGGCATGAACGGCGACCACATCCATACCGTCCACTTCCACACCGACCATACTAAAAACACTGGCTTTTTTATAGATTTCCGGTTGAGAAGTGGCTCGATCGTGGGCCATACCGATCGCCCACTTATTATTTTCCACCACATAGATAATCGGCAACTTCCAGAGAGCGGCCATATTCAGACACTCAAAAAACTGGCCATTATTACTCGCCCCATCCCCGAAGAAACAGACCGTTACCTGATCGGCACTGGCATCACCCATAGCTTCGCGACGGTACTTACTTTGAAAAGCCGCCCCGGTTGCGACGGGAATCCCCTCGGCCACAAAAGCGTAACCCCCTAAAAGCTTATGTTCGGCGGAAAACATATGCATGGAGCCGCCCCGTCCTTTACTACAGCCGGTAGCTTTGCCGAATAACTCCGCCATTACCTCCTTAGCGGGAACTCCGGCACTGAGGGCGTGGACGTGATCGCGATAGGTGCTAGAAACGTAATCTTCTCCCTGACGCAAGGCTTTAATAATACCGCTAGATATCGCTTCCTGACCGTTGTAGAGATGGACAAAACCGAACATTTTGCCTCGATAATACATTTCGGCACATTTATCTTCAAACATCCGCCCCAAAACCATATCCTCGTATAGGCGAAGACCTTCAGCTTTGGTAATAATGATGGAAGCAGGATTAAAGGTTGGTAAAGTACGTTCGGAAATCATAGGGTCTGTAGTATCATTTAGACAACAAAAAGGCAAGGGGAGAGGAAGCGGTAGATTTTTCGAGAATTCTGGCAGTGAATTTTTTGGTCTTAAACCAAGGGGTTCTTGGTATTTTCTCTCTCAAATCTAATCTTAGTCAGTCAGAGATTGGCTAGGATAAGATGGTATCTTGTTATTTTACTCGCTCCGCTCTCACTTACATCACTTAATTCACTAAGGACTCTCCAGAGTTGAGGTACAGCTAACCGTGCGCATTCCTCTCGACTACTACAGGATATTGGGAATCCCCTTTCAGGTGAGTGCCGAGCAAATTGATTTGGCCCACGCCGACCGGGGACGGCAATTGCCACGTCAAGAATACAGTCAAACAGCGATCATCGCCCGTCAGCACTTGTTAGATGAAGCTTACCAAGTGTTAAGTGAGCCAGATCGCCGTCGTGATTACGATGCCCAATTTTTCGACCCCAATCCCTTGCTTCTCAACCCAGAAAGCACCGCCGAAAACCTAGATTCTCAGGGTGGCGAGGCGGCCGCGGCTTCGCCGGAATATCCCACTCCCCAGATTACCATTGCCCCCGCCGATCTGGTGGGAGCTTTGCTCATCCTGCAAGAGTTGGGAGAATACGAGTTAGTGATTCGTTTGGCCGAAACTTATCTGGATTTGGAGCCAACTACTCGCCCAGACATGATCTTAACCTTGGCTTTGGCCTACGGGGAATTAAGTCGGGAATATTGGCAGGATAAAAATTATGAACAAGCCGCCAGCACCGCGGCCAAAGCCCTGACCTGCTTGGAACAAGAACAAATGTTCCCGCAAGTGGCCAGCGAGATTCGCCATGATTGTGATCGCCTGCGTCCCTACCGCATTCTGGAATTGTTATCCCAAGAAAAAAAACCCGGTCTTGCCCGTCAGCGCGGCTTAAATCTCTTGGAGGAGATGTTGTCCGCTCGCGGCGGCATCGATGGCCCCGGCGATGACCGCTCTGGGTTGGGGGTAGATAATTTTTTACGCTTTATTCAACAGTTACGGGTTTATTTGACTCAGGCCGAACAGGAGAAAATCTGGGCGAAAGAGGCACAACGCCCCTCGGCAGTGGGTAATTATCTGCTGGTCTATGCCTTGATTGCCCGCGGTTTCGCCCAAAAACAACCCGCCGCTATTGTCGCAGCCAGCGATCGCCTGCAGCAATTACAAAAACATCAGGATGTCTCCATCGAGCGATCGATCTGCGCCCTGCTGCTCGGTCAAACCGAACAAGCAAGCACAATTTTAGAAACAAGTCAAGAGCAAGAAATATTAAATTATATTAGGGAACAATCCGGGCAATCTCCCGATCTTCTACCCGGGTTATGTCGTTACGGTGAGCGTTGGTTACAAACAGAAGTTTTCTGCCATTTTAGTGATTTAGTCGAGCGGAAAGCCTCACTCAAAGAGTATTTTGCCGAGGAAGACGTACAAAATTATTTGGAAGAATTGTCAGGGTTTCCTGATGAAAAAGTTGCCTGGTCGGTTCGAGAAAAGACTGGCGAACCCTTAGAATCGGAAGTAAATGTTCTCAAAACCCACACCCCCCCCACCCATTTAAACCCAGTGCCAGGAGCGACACCGATGAGGGAATCTGCTTATTCTTCTTCCCACTCTCGTCCCCAAAAACCTTCTTTAGCTAGAGTTAACGGTGAGCGGACAGGTACTACTGTACCTGCCCTGAGAGCCACCGCTCAGGAGGAAACCTTCACCCCCTATACTCAGGGCAGTGTGGTGGTGACGGCAGCCGATCCTCAACCGGCACTTAATCCCCCCCGTCGTCGTCCTAGTCGCCCGCGCCCCCCAGCAGCCGGCAACTCCCGGCCGGCTGCCCTAGAAACGGTAAAAACCGACCTAGTCGCACCGAAACGGAGACGACCAGCCCGCAGAAAACTGCGACTTGATCGAGTGGCGATATTGGGAGTAGGATTAGTGGGAACGATCGCGGTTTTGGCCTTGGGGGTGAAGGCAATTGTCGATAGTCAATCTCCTTTGGCAGTCCTACAAGGGGAACAGTTACCGATTTCTTTAAATACTCCCATCCTAGAAATTCCCTCGGCTAATGCGGAAGCGATGGACGGGACTTCCTTGGGCAAGGAAACAGCTAAGGAGACAATTCAAGCTTGGTTAGCGGCAAAATCGGCGGCTTTTGGCAGTGAACACCAAAAAGAGCAATTGAAAGAGGTTTTAACAGGTTCGGCCCTAGAAATTTGGCAAAAACGAGCGGCGGCTTTACAAGGAAATAATTATTGGCGCTACGATCATCAAGTGGACGTGCGATCGGTTACTAATAATGCGAAAAATCCTAATTTAGCGACGGTGGAAGCGATAGTAAACGAAAAGGCCATGTATTTCCATAATGGCAAGGAAATTGTCAATCGTTCCTATAATGAGTCCTTGAACCTGCGCTATGATTTGGTACGGCAAGGAGATAAATGGTTGATCGAAAAAACCCAAGTCTTACCCTAATTTTTTCCGATTAAATCCCCAAAAACCACGCTTTAGGCTGCCCGCACACCCAATTAAGGCTGCATGGCAGCCTTTTCAGTGGGAAGTGGGGAAGTGGGGAGAAGGGAGCAGGGAGAAAAAAGCTGATAACTGATAACTGATAACTGATAACTGACTCATCCAAAGGCAACCTTTGTACCTCACCATTAAGATAACTTCTATATCTTTAGACTGATAAATGCTCGATTTGCTTAATATTTTTTAACATAAAATATGCCCTTTGATTGCTGTAATTAGTTCCCTAGAAGTCAAGCTAATGAGTTATGATCCTAGATGGGAATCCATAGTTCTTAGAGGAAAAAAGCGGGGCAATCTCAATGTTTTGCCCCGCGACAGGATCATGATTTTGATGTTTTAAAAATCTCGCATAAGTCTTTAAGAACTTTTAAAATCAGCATTCACAAGGAGAGATATTATGACAGGTAAGAGTAAACGCGGTTTTGCCTCTATGGATCAAGCTAAACAAAAGGAAATCGCTAGTAAAGGTGGTAAAGCTGCTCATCAAAAAGGTACAGCCCACGAATTTACCTCCGAAGAAGCTCGCGAAGCGGGACGAAAGGGCGGTGAAGCAGTTAGCCGGGATCGCGCCCACATGGCAGCTATCGGACGGGAAGGGGGTAAAAATTCCCACAAAGGCAGTCGCAAAAACTTAAACTCCGAGGAAAATTACCCAACCAACGAGTCTATAGGCGAAAATTTCTCGGATTTTAGCAACTCGGAAGCAAATAGTTGACTTTGGTTGACCTTTTCTCGGACTAAGAGGGTGTTGGGTGTTGGGGTTTTAGGGTGTTTGGGTTTTAGGATTTTAGTTGAATTCCCCCATTTCCCCATCTCCCCATTCCCCCATTTTCCCAATAAATACTTAGGGTTTGCGGCAAAAAGTTTTTCGTGGGGGCAGGGTGTGGGGTGTGGGGTGTAGGGTGTAGGGTTTTACCGATTTTGAGGTGGTCAGTTACCTAATTTTCAGGGAAAAAGTCGACAATCCAAGTCCCAACGTAGAGACGGACGGGAATATTGCCGGAGGCAGTCACATCACAGGTAAAGTAATAAGTGCCTAATTCGGGATTTCTGACATTAGACATGACGATTTCAACTTTGCTGGTCGGATCGATCGCTTGTTCGGGGACAATTTGAATAACGCGAGCATCCTTATCCCAAACCACTTCCTTTAAAGGCAAAGATTTACCGTTGATGCGTACCTCGATTTTATTGGTGTCAAACTGGCCGTTAAAATAATCGGGATAGGAAATAAAAAAAGCTGAAGCCCCCTGGGAGAGTTTTTTCGGGGGAATATAGAGTTTATAACGATCCATTTGCTTGGGACGACCGCCAAATTGCAAGAAATAATCTAAGATATCCTTGCGATCGACTCCACTAAAAATTGTTAGGCCGGGGTTGCCATTGGCTAAAGTTATTTTTGGTAAAATAATCCCCGCACCCACAGCTAAAGATAGAGCAATTAAAGCGGGTGCCTTAGCATATTTAATTACTTTTGTCAAGACTTTTAACATAAATTTTAACCCAAAGTGAGGGGGATGGTGACGGCCGCAAGGGGCCTAATACAGTTCAACTGTAACAAAACCCGCTCGTTTCTTACCTAGACCTTTGCCAGTCCGATAAGTGTCTTGATTAACGCTTCATCGCTCGCGCCATATCCCGTTGATCCTGACGACGTTTCAAATCTTCGCGTTTATCGTGTAATTTTTTGCCTCTACCGAGGCCAATGCTGATTTTTACCCAACTACCTTTAAAATACATCTTCAAAGGCACAAGAGTTAAGCCTTTCTGTTCCACTTGACCGATGAGTTTGCTGATTTCCTTTTTGTGCATCAACAATTTTCTCGTCCGGCGCGGATCGTGATTAAAATATTCGCTACTCTGTTCGTAGGGGGAAATATGAACATTAATTAACACCGCTTCACCATTACGGACTAAAACGTAACCATCCCGCAGGTTTACCTTACCAGCACGCACAGATTTAACCTCGGTCCCCAGCAACTGCACCCCCGCTTCAAAAGTCTCTAAAATCTCGTAGAGATGGCGTGCTTGCCGGTTATCACTGATAATTTTGATTTTATCGTCTTGATTAGCCATATAGTCAACTGAAAAGTGAAAAAGCTTTGGGGTGTTGGGGTGTTGGGGTGTTAGGGTGTTGGGGTTTTGGGGTTTTGGGGTTTTAGTTGAAATTCCCCATTTCCCCATTGCCCTATCTTACTCGCTCTTTTGCTATCTGGGGACTGACTGCTTGCGGCTCTTTAGTGATCACTGGCCTTGTCAGGGGGAACCAGAAGGGGGAAAATGAGAGCAGTGTTAAATTTTTATGAAGTTTGGTTCTGTGGATAAAATTCGCACCGTTTCCGATAGTAAGCGTGATTTTTATACTCGCCACACCCGCCCCATCAATTCGGTGTATCGGCGCGTGGTTGAGGAATTATTAGTCGAGATGCACCTGCTCTCCGTTAATGTAGATTTCCATTATGATCCAATTTATGCCCTTGGTGTGGTTACTTCTTTCGAGAAGTTCATGGAAGGCTATCGTCCGGGGGAGGATAAACCGAATATTTTTAATGCTTTGTGCCAAGCGGTTAACGGTAATCCCGAAGTCTATCGTCGTGATGCCGAAAATATGATCGCTATTGCCAAAGAAACTAATATTGATTCCTTGCTTTCCCAACTGCAAAACCCTGCCCTAGGTGGTAACAATCAGTTGTCTGATAGTTTAGTTTCGGTTATCAACGCGCCTAAGTTTAAGTATAGTCGCCTGTTTGCCATCGGTCTCTATACAATTTTAGCCGAAGCACAACCGGACATGATCAAGGAAAAAGAAAAACGCGAACAAATTTTGCAAAAGTTCTCAGAAATTCTGCATCTCTCCAGCGAGAAACTGCAAAAAGACCTCGATGTTTATCGCGGTAATCTTGATAAAATGGATCAGCTGCTCAAGGTGATCGAAGATGCCCTAGAAGCAGAAAAGAAAAAACGTCAACAAAAAGAACAGGAAAAACAAACCACCCCGCAATAAAGGCTCTCAACCCGGAATTACCGCGTGCAGACAAGGGAATAGGGAACAGAAAAAGGATTAAATCGGCTCTCTTTCTTTACTGTTCCTTCTGACCTCGTTCTACAATTAGGATCGGCAACCCTTAATATTTATCTCCCGTGACTAACTCCTCCATCACCGCACCCGTAACCGATATTTTGGCAAAAGCGCGGTCAGGGGCAAATTTATCGGCAAAAGAAGCGATTATCTTGCTAGAAACTACCGATAACCGTTTAATTGCCCAGATTCGGGAAACGGCCGACTTTTTGCGTCGTCAACAGGCGGGAGATACCGTCACCTACGTTATCAATCGCAACATTAATTTTAGTAACATTTGTGAGCAGCATTGCAGTTTTTGTGCATTCAGACGCGATGAAAACGAAGAGGGGGCCTTCTGGCTTAATTTAGAGGAAATTATCGCTAAAGCGGCGGATGCTGTCCGTCGTGGGGCCACAGAAATTTGTATGCAGGGAGGATTAAACCCAAAAGCCAAGATTAAGGGCAATTCCTTAGACTATTACCTGGAAATTGTTAAAAACCTGAAACAAGCTTTTCCTAACCTGCATTTACACGCTTTTTCGCCCCAAGAAGTCCAATTTATCGCTAGAGAAGACGGTTTAAGTTACGAAAAAGTTATCGCTTCCCTGCAAGAAGCAGGAGTGAATTCTCTACCGGGGACAGCTGCCGAGGTGTTGGTGGATGAGGTAAGACGGGTAATTTGTCCAGAAAAAATCGATGCCGCCACTTGGTTAGAAATAGTCGGTACTGCCCATCGCTTGGGGTTATATACCACCAGTACCATGCTCTGCGGTCATATTGAAACCCCTAGCCAACAGGTGCAGCACCTTGAAAAAATTAGAAAACAGCAAGAAATCGCCCTAGAAAATAATTATCCAGCTAAAATCACCGAATTTATTTTATTGCCTTTTGTGGGACAATCGGCCCCCAAACCCCTGAGAAATCGAGTCGGACGGGATCAACCAATTTTAGCCGATACATTAAAATTAACAGCAGTGGCGCGGATTTATTTGGGCAATAGCATTAAAAATCATCAACCCAGTTGGGTAAAATTGGGCTTACAGGGGGCGACAGAAGCTTTAAACTGGGGTTGCAACGATCTCGGTGGCACTCTCATGGAAGAACATATTACCACTATGGCCGGGGCCCTGGGCGGTACTTGTTTGACCGTCGAGGAGTTAGAAACGGCGATTAAATCCCTTGATCGCCCCGCCCGTCAACGGGATACAATCTATTAACTAGGGTTGGCTGAACTAACTTTAATCAAGCCCAACAATTTCCCCCTTACCGGCAATCACTTCGCCGATTTGGTAGGCATTAATCCCAGAGGATTGGAGTTGATTAATAGTCGATTGCGCCAGATCTGATGGGACAATGATCACAAAACCGATACCCATATTAAAAGTATTAAACATGGCTTCGGCATTAACCGAACCCATCTGGGCTAACCAGTGAAAAATCGGCAAAATTGGCCAACTTTCGCGGTAAATCTGCACGGAATGCCCTTTACCTAAGCAGCGGGGCAAATTTTCCGGGATGCCACCCCCAGTAATGTGGGCCATGGCGTGAATATCTAACCCAGAGCGCAGCAGTTCTAGCACAGGTTTAACATAAAGTCTAGTGGGAGTTAACAAAACTTCACCTAAGCTAGAGCCGGCCAAAATTTCGGGGCAATCTTGCCAATTTAAGCCCTGAGTCTCGATAATCTTGCGAACAAGACTAAAACCGTTACTGTGAACCCCACTACTGGCTAAACCAATAGCCACATCGCCGATTTGCACCTTACTGCCGTCGAGTAATTGACTTTTTTCGACAATACCGACGCAAAAACCCGCTAAATCGTACTCTCCGGCCGAATAAAACCCCGGCATCTCCGCCGTTTCCCCTCCCAAAAGAGTACAACCACTATCACGACAGGCCCTAGCGATTCCCGATACCACCGCCGCTAACTGTGACGCTTCCAGTTTACCAGTGGCGAGATAATCCAAGAAAAATAAAGGTTCGGCCCCAGAGGTTAAGACATCGTTGACGCACATGGCCACGAGGTCAATTCCCACCGTATCATGGCAATTGAGACTATGGGCAATTTTCAGCTTGGTTCCTACGCCATCAGTTCCCGATACTAACACCGGTTGCCGATAACCGGAAGGTAACTGAAAATAGCCGCCAAAACCGCCTAAACCGCCGATAACTTCAGGACGGAAGGTACTTTCCACATTTTGGCGAATTTTGTCGACAAAAGCGCGTCCCGCTTCCACATCCACGCCCGCTTCTTTATAATCCATGCCCAATTGACCGATTGTATCTCTCAAATTTTACCCAGATTTCGGTCGCACTCGCTCCCTTTTCCAGCTAAACCTAACAACAATTTTTGATTTTTACAAGAGGTCTAATCTTCTTGGGGATATTTTTCCCAAAGATCCGTGATTTGGCGAAGACTTTGGAAGTTGCCATTACCGAGGATCAAATGATCTAGGAGAGGAATGGCTAGATAGGTAGCTCCCTGTAATAATTGTTCTGTGAGTAGAATATCGTCTTGACTAGGCACAAGTGACCCGGTGGGGTGATTATGGGCGATAATCAACTTAGTAGCTGATTGTTTAACCACTTCTCGAAAGATTTCTCGCGGATGTACCAGTGTTTCCGTGGCTGTGCCGATAGTAATCACTTTGAGTGCGATTAACTGATTTTTGACATCGAGTAAAATAACGGCGAAACGTTCCTGAGACTGATACATTAGTTCGTGTCCAAGGATAGCGGCAGCGGTATCGGGACTATCGATAACCATTTTTTCCGTCGGTCGTCGTTGAAAAGCCCGTTTTCCCAATTCGATCGCCGCTAGAATAGTAGTAGCCTTAGCCGGTCCAATGCCATGAATAGCGGTTAATTCTTGGGGCTGAATATCCCTCAAAACGTCCAAAGGATCCCGGCGATATTTGCTCAATTCGTTGAGAATATGCTGTCCTAAACCCACCGCCGAGAGTTTCCCCTTACCTTGACCTGTAGCCAGTAAAATCGCTAATAATTCGGCGTTACTGAGGTTTTTCGCCCCGACACTGATTAAACGTTCCCTTGGTCTTTCACTGACAGGAATATCGGCAATTCTTAAGCTGTAGGTCATGGAAGTGGCAAGCTACCGCGATAAAATTCCATCATAATCGCAATTTTAGTCAGCGCCTAGAGGGATTTGGCCGGTAAATCAAGGGGAAAAACTCTCCTTACTGATAGCGAATTCCCGCATCTTCGAGGCGCTGTAAAGCTTCCCCTAATCGCGGGATATCGGCGATTAAACTGACGCGCACATAACCTTCCCCTCCCTCCCCAAAAGCATTGCCCGGAGTGACAACGACACCAGTTTTTTGCAGGACACTGAGGGCGAAATCCGTCGAAGTCATGCCGATGCTACAGGGAACCCAGAGATACATTGTCGCCTTAGAGGAGGGAATATCCCAACCTAATTGCCCCAAACCTGTGATTAAAAAATCTCGTCGCTGCCGGTATCTTTCCTGTACTTGTTTGACGTATTCATCTGGCAGTTGTAGGGCGGTTTCGGCCGCTTTTTGGATGACGGAAAAGATACCATAATCGAGATTGGTTTTCAGGGTGCGTAACCCTTGAATAATATCGGAATTGCCCACGACAAAACCGACGCGCCACCCAGCCATATTATAGGTTTTCGAGAGGGTATGAAATTCGACACTAATCTCTTTTGCCCCCGGAATTTCTAATAAACTGGTGGGCTGATAACCATCAAAACTTAATTCAGCATAACAGAGATCGTGGACGAGCATAATCTCATATTGCCGGGCCCAAGCAACGATTTTTTCAAAAAATTCCCGAGGGGCAACGGCGGCGGTGGGGTTACTGGGATAGTTAAAATAGAGGATTTTCGCCCGTTTAGCCACATCTTCGGGGATAGAATCGATATCTATCAGCCAATCCTGTTCCGCTTTTAAAATGATCGGGTATAGTGTCGCCCCGGCAATCAAGGGACCGCGAAAATGGGCGGGATAGGCGGGACTGGGAACTAAGACCACATCGCCGGGGTTAACATAAGCTAGGGCGAGGTGGGATAAGCCCTCTTTGGAACCGAGTAGGGGTAAAGCTTCGTTATCGGGATTGAGTTCCACACCATAACAGCGATAATACCATTTAGCGATCGCTTCTCGGAAACTGGCGGTTCCTTCAAAGGGTGGATAACCGTGAAATTGGGGGGTTTCAAAAGCTTGAATGGCCGCTTCGATAACTGGACGCGGGGCAGCACCGTCCGGGTTGCCCATGCCTAAATCGATTAAATCTAGTCCTTCTTTGCGGGCTAAGGCTTTTAATTCATCCAAGCGGGCGAAAACGTAGGGGGGTAAGGCACTTAATCGCTTGGCGCGGCTATTCGTCCAATCTACACTCATTACTTCTTGGCTTACTGATCGAGGTAATCTACCATTATGGCACGAGTGTATGGCTAATTTAGCAGTTAGGGACTTGCGCTTTGATAATGTACCTTTTGGGCGAACGCAGTTCGCCCCTACATTGTGGACAAAATCCGTTACTGTAGGGGCGCAAAGCTTGCGCCCTCCGATCGATTGGGTATGGCTGGAATTGCCTGACATCGGAGATGGAGAGCAAAACTAAGGTAATCTGATTAATAGAGGCTGAAAATTACTGATTAGCCCTAGCATTACCCCCATTCTTCGCCATTATCGGCCGGTAAGTCCTAACTCCTCACTCCTCAATTCTTTTCTCAAATATGACTGCGATTGCTGCCCAGATAACTTCTATTTTACCCCCCGACACGACGGTTATTGCCTGGCCACAAGTGCCAAAACAGGAACAAGAAAGATTATCAAGGGCAATTAGGGGCAAAAGTCCTGAAATTCTAGTTTATCCCGCTAATACGGCCGCTTTAGTCTCTCTGGTGCGTTTTGCCAACGAAAATCGTCTGTCTTTATTGGCCTACGGTCAAGGCAGTAAATTAGATTGGGGTGGGTTAGTCGAGTCGCCCGATATTTTAGTCAGTACCCAAAATCTCAACCGGATTATTGACCATGCTAGGGGAGATTTAACTATAACCGTGGAAGCTGGGCTTAAACTAGCAGATTTACAGGCTTTTTTGGCTCCTAGCGGTCAATTTCTTCCTCTTGATCCCAGTTATGCCCATAATGCCACGATTGGCGGTATTATGGCCACGGCCGACGCGGGAACATGGCGGCAAAGATACGGTGGAGTCCGGGATCTGATCCTAGGATTCTCCTTTATCCGTCACGATGGCGAGATTGCTAAAGCTGGAGGGCGTGTGGTGAAAAATGTGGCGGGATACGACATGATGAAGCTATTTACGGGTTCCTACGGCACTTTAGGGATTATCGATCAAATTACCCTGCGACTCTATCCCGAAACCCCTAACTCAGAAACCCTGATAATCACTGGAAATAGCGAAAATATTAGTAAATTAAGTCAAGTTATTCGGCAATCGTCTTTAACTCCCACCGTGGCTGAATGTTTAAACCCAGGGATGACGCAAGCACTAGGATTAGGGGAAAAAGTCGCTTTACTGCTGCGTTTTCAAAGCATTCCCGAAAGTATTAGCGAACAATCGCAACAGGTGAGTTATTTAGGACAACAGTTAGACTGTCAGACCAATTATTATCGGGATGAGGAAGAAATTTCTCTAGGGCAAAGATACCGAAAAACAATCGATAATTATGACCAAGAGGGCAATTTTTTCGGCAAAATAGGATTATTACCCAGCAGTTTAGCTCTAGTTATCGACCAAATTAACGGACTAGCCTCGATTAATATTAGTAGTGGGGTGGGTAAAGTTATCTTAAAATCGGAGGAAAATCTTGACAAAATTCGCTCTTTATGCAGCGCCAATCAGGGTTATTTAACGGTGTTAACTGCGCCTCCATCGCTAAAAGAAAAAATTGAACCTTGGGGTTATACAGGTAACGCAATTACCACGATGAAAACCCTAAAAACTAAATTCGATCCTCAAGGCATTTTTAGTCCTGAACGCTTTCTTAACAAAATCTAATTAAAAATCATGCAAACCTCCGAACATTCCGTTAACTTTCAAGAATTAATCGACCAAAAAAATCAAGGATTTGACCCCAAGAATCCCCCCGCTCAAGAATTAATCGATAGTTGTGTTCACTGTGGTTTTTGTCTATCTACCTGTCCCAGTTATCGAGTTATTGGCAAAGAAATGGACTCCCCCCGGGGTAGAATTTATCTGATGAATGCCATCAACAAAGGAGAAGCAGTTTTAGACGAAACCACTAGCCAACATTTTGATACTTGTTTAGGTTGTTTAGCCTGTGTTAGTACTTGTCCATCAGGAGTACAATACGATCAATTAATCGCCGCAGTCCGTCCGCAGGTGGAACGCAATCAACCCCGCAGTTTTAAAGATAAAATTATTCGTTTTCTCATTTTTAATCTCTTTCCCTATCCCGTCCGTCTCAAATTATTTTTACCTTTCCTCTGGTTATATCAAACCCTGGGACTACAAACCCTAGTCAGGAAATCGGGTATCTTAAAAATGCTCTTTCCCCGTCTAGCGGCCATGGAATCAATTCTACCCAAAATTACTCTAAATTCTCTGTTTAAAAACTATGCCGATGTTATTCCTTCCCAAACGGAAAAACGCTATCGGGTAGGGGTGGTTTTAGGTTGTGTGCAGAGACTCTTTTTCTCGCCGGTAAATGAAGCGACAGTGCGGGTTTTAACTGCTAATGGTTGTGAAGTGGTTATCCCAAAAACCCAGGGTTGTTGTGCCGCTTTACCCGCACACCAAGGACAGGAAAAACAAGCGCAAAGTTTAGCCAGACAAATGATCGATAGTTTCGCAGCAACCGAGGTCGATTATATTATTATCAATGCGGCGGGTTGTGGTCATACTCTCAAGGAATATCATCATATTTTAGCCGATGATCCTGAATATAAAGATAAGGCTAAGGAGTTTGTGGCTAAAGTACGCGATGCCCAAGAATTTTTGGCAGCAGTGGGATTAACTGCTGATTTATCGCCGATTACCGAAACAGAATTAACCCTAGTTTATCAAGATGCCTGTCATCTTTTACACGGACAAAAAATCTCCGTGCAGCCACGGCAATTATTGCAAAAAATCCCCAATATTAACTTAAAAGAACCTATCGATGCGGCCTTGTGTTGTGGTAGTGCCGGAGTTTATAATATGCTACAGCCAGATACTGCCGATGAATTAGGTCAGCAGAAAGTACGCAATTTATTAAATACTGGGGCTGCGGTGATTGCTTCTCCTAATCCGGGTTGTTCCCTACAAATTAAAAAACATTTACAATTACAGGGAAAAGATACACCCGTTATTCATCCTATCGAATTATTAGATTATGCGATTCGCGGGCTGAAAATTGGCTAACTCCCACCATTTGAGTTGTGTTAGTGGTGTCAGGGAAGCAAAAGAAAACCCCACAGACAAAGACCTTGTAATGATAAAATCGACAATGGCGAGGGCTTGGCCATTAGTATTTTTTGCGTCGGACTAGCAGGAGATAAAAGCGTGACCTTTAAGATTGGTTTACTCGGTTTCGGGGTTGTGGGGACGGGAACAGCGAAAATCCTCCTTGATCCTTTTGGTCGTCATCCCGTACTCAAAGAGATTACCATTGGACGAGTGGGAGTTAGATCCCTAGATAAACCGAGAGAAATCGAGCTTTCTCCCCATCTGTTGACCACTGACCTAGAATCGATCGTTACTGACCCCGAAATTGATATTATTGTCGAATTATTGGGGGGTTTGGAACCAGCACGCTCTTTAATTCTCAAGGCAATCGCATCGGGAAAGCACGTTGTTACGGCAAATAAGGCGGTTATTGCCCGTTTTGGTGACGAAATCTACGCCAAAGCTAACGAAAAGGGGGTTTATGTCCTTCTAGAAGCGGCCGTGGGTGGTGGCATTCCCGTCATTAAACCCTTGAAACAATCCCTCGGCGCTAATCGTATCAGCAGCATTATGGGAATTGTCAACGGCACAACTAACTATATTCTCACGGAAATGAGCCAAAAAGGGGCAGATTTTAGCGAAGTGCTGGCCAAAGCTCAGGAATTAGGTTATGCAGAAGCGGATCCCACTGCGGACGTGGATGGATTCGACGCAGCCGATAAAATCGCTATTTTAGCCTCTCTGGGTTTTGGAGGTCGGGTAAAACGGGAAGATGTTTACTGTGAAGGTATCCGGCAAGTTAGCGCCGTCGATATCGCCTACGCTGATAGACTGGGATTTGTGATTAAATTATTAGCGATTGCGAAAGACACGGTTAAGGAAGATTCCGATACCCTAGAGTTGCGGGTTCATCCAACCCTAGTACCGAAAAACCATCCCCTCGCTAATGCGAACGGAGTCTATAACGCTATTCTGGTCGAGGGGGAACCCTTGGGACAAGTGATGTTTTATGGACCGGGTGCCGGTGGCGGACCGACGGCCAGTGCAGTAGTATCGGATGTGATGAATATCGTCGGAATTTTAAAAAGTAGTGGCAAAACCAAGGAACTTGACCCGCTTTTAAGCTGTGTTCACCAGCATTATTGTCAAATCGCCCCCATGGAGGATTTATCGACCCGTTTTTATGCTCGTTTTCTCTGTCGCGATGTGCCGGGGGTCATCGGTCATTTAGGTATGGCTTTCGGCGACCATGGGGTTAGTCTAGAATCCGTGGTACAAATTGGTATTAGGGGTGATTTAGCCGAAATTGTCGTTGTCACCCACGATGTGCGCGAGGGCAATTTCCGCAACGCTTTAGCGACAATAGAGTCTTTAGAAGCTATTGACAGTATTCCTAGTATTCTCCGAGTTTTGTAGTCAAGAAATCGCTTTTTTTATGGTCATGGGTCGGAGAATCAGAAGTGAGAAAATTTGGCTAAGTTTGACTAGCACAATTTGGTTTTTTTGTCTAGGTTTTTTGGGCTTAAATCAAAAATTAATTTTTGCCCAAGGGTCTGATAATGTTTGTCCCCTGCCGATTTTATCAAGGTTACAACGCCATAAAATCCAAGCGGGAGAAACGATCGCCTCCATCGCCGAAAAATACGCTCTTATCCCCGCAACGATAATTAAACTCAATCCGACTATTCTCAAAAATGGTTTGGCCCCCGTCGGGAAAGAAATCTTTATTCCCCCGATGAACGGCATTCGCATCGAAGCACCCCGGGGTTCCACTTGGCGCGATTTAGAAGCAGCCTATGGTATTCGTGCCGATATACTCTTTGAGCTTAACGGTTGTGGTCGCCGGCCGACAATAGTTTTTATCCCAGGCACCAATTGGTCCGCCGCCGGCAAGCGATCGGATTATACTGGATTAAGTTCTTATCCCTTACCCTTTGCCAGCACTGTCGGATTAGCCTACGGTTGGCAAAAAAGCCCCACGGAACAGAAAAATCTTTTTCATAGTGGTATTGATCTTCTCGCAGATGTTGGTACACCTGTTCTAGCCGCCGAGGATGGTCTAGTGATTTATGTGGGTCAGGAAGGGGCCTATGGTAATTTGGTAGTAATTAATCATTTAGGTCGCCGGCAGACCCGTTATGCCCATTTAAGCAGGGTTACAGTGAGAATTGACCAACGGGTACGAGCAGGAGACGTTATCGGTGCGGTTGGGACCACGGGACAACCGGATATTATTCCCCCCCATCTTCATTTTGAGGTGCGCTTAGATACTCCCGTCGGTTGGACAGCGCAGGATCCAGCTTTGCATTTGCCCCAAATTGGCCCGCAATAGGGTGTGGGGTGTGGGGTGTGGGGTGTAGGGTTTTACCGATTTTGAGGGGGTCAATTACCTAATTTTCAGGGAAAAAGTCCAGGGATTTTCCCCCCGATTACTCGCATATAATGTAAAGATTTATTAAATTGTAGCGTTTGATACAATGCGGGGGGGGGAAGCGTGTACCCTCTTGACTGTTAGGTTCGCTTGTCATTGTTTTGGGTTGCCCTATCGCTTAACCCAAATGGAAATGTCAGGCACTCAAATCATCTACCATTAACCCTTTTCTTTTCATGAAAATAAAACAACTCGGAATTGTCTCTGGAGTTGCCCTGGCGACTCTGGTAACGGCTAGTGCAGCACAAGCTGCTTTGGTGGTCGTACCCCCCGGCTTGAATCCGGGCGACCAGTATCGCTTGGTGTTTGTCACTGACGGCACACGGGATGCAACAAGCACCAACATCAACGACTACAATAACTTTGTTACCAACCAGGTAACAGGAAGCGCTCTTGCTACGCAATTAACAACGGCAGGATTTAACCTGGGTACGATCACTTGGAAGGCGATCGGTTCTACTTCCGCTACCTCGGCCAAAGTCAATACCGGTACTGATGGCAGTCAGCCAGATGTTCCCATCTACCTCATAGATGGCAACAAGGTCGCCAATAATAATGCCGATCTTTGGGATGGCAGCATCCAAACCTTTATTAATCGCACTCAGATAGACACATCTGGAACAGATTCTGTATGGACAGGCACTAATGTGGGTGGCTCCGCTCAATCCCCGTTGGGTAACTCGGGTTTTCCGCCTATGGTTACTATAGGTAGCCCTGTTCAAACTGACGCCTCGTGGATCAATATGATCGGTCTTAGTTCAAGTAACTCATACACTCTATATGGAATGTCCTCAGTCCTGACAGTGCCGACTCCAGCAGTCAGTGTCCCCGAACCCTCTAGCCTTCTCGGTTTTATCACACTGGGCGGTTTAATGTTAGGGGGTGCTGTCCGCAAAGCGAGGAAATAATGCCTACAAGGGAGAGGAGACGCGGGTTTCCTCTCTCTTTTTTGGGGGGGGTTTTATGGGAAGATCGCTATGGTGCAATCCCGATCATCATGAAACGAGACTCGATATTTTACCGGCTTTTCCAACAATCCCCCTCCCTTCTCTTCGATTTACTGGAAAACCCACCCGATAATGCCACCGAATACCGCTTTGACTCCGTAGCCGTCAAAGAACCCAAATTTGAGATCGATGGCGTATTTCTCCCACCTGATACTGATAGGAACGGGGTGATTTATTTTTGTGAAGTACAATTTCAAAAAGACGAACGACTCTATGAACGGGTTTTTGGTGAATCATTTTTATATTTCTACCGCCAGCGAGAACGATTTACCGATTGGCAAATTGTTGTCATCTATCCCACCCGTAACCTAGAACAAAGCAATGCTCATCCCTACCGATCGCTTCTCAATTGTGAGCAAGTACATCGAGTTTATCTGAACGAATTAGGGGAAATTCAGCAGTTACCCCTAGGGGTTGCCTTGATGGTACTCACTACTGTAGAAGAAACCCAAGCACCAGAAAAAGCCCGCTATTTACTGGCACGAACCCAAGAGCAAATTGTAGATACAGAAGCCAGTCGCGCCATAATAGAAATGATTGCCACAATTATGGTCTATAAGTTTACTAACTTGAGTCGGCAGGAGGTTGATACAATGCTAGGACTACAATTGGCAGATACAAGGGTATATCGTGAAGCCAAGGAGGAAGGTCGTCAGGAAGGAGAATCTGCGCTCATCCTGCGGCTCCTCTCGCGTCGGATCGGTGAAGTGACTCCTGAACAGCGATCGCAGATTCAAGCTCTCTCAATTAATCAACTGGAAGCTTTAGGAGAAGCTTTGTTAGATTTTACCAAACCGGGAGATTTAGAGGAATGGTTGCGATCGCATCTGTAGGTGAACTTGGTGTTAAAACTATTTGGTTGGGACTAGGAAGATGACAGTATATTAGCCAGACGTGGAAACTATCTGATCAAATTAGTTCCCCCATAGAACCCCCTTGAGCCATCTTGCACACTTTTCTCTCTTTGTCAAATTTTATGTTAAGAAAGATGTGACTAATGGATAGGGGGAGAAGGGGAAAAGCCAACCCAAGATTAACCCTGCACCATCACCGAGGCAGCGGCAGCCACACCGGCGCCGGGGGTGACACCTTCGACACCTAACTCGATTAAAGTCGCTTCAATGGCAGCGATAACCGTGAGGATATCCCTCTCACTGGCAAAACCTAAATGACCGATACGGAAGATTTTACCCTTGAGGTGATCCTGACCACCAGCCACAGCGATGTCGAACTTTTTATTGAGAGTCGAACGAATTTTTTCCGCATCTACTAGAGTGGGGGCCACCGCAGTAATCGCCGTGGAAGCCCAGGAATCCGCCGCGTAGAGGGGCAAATTCAGGGCCTGCATACCGGCCCGCGTCATCTTCGTTAAGCGTTGGTGACGGGCGAAAATTGCCGCTAATCCCTCCCTTCTCATCATTTGCAGAGAAGCTTGTAAACCGTACATCAGGTTAACTGGAGGGGTAAAGGGGGAACTATCCTCATCGGTGGCTTTTTTGTATTTGCCCAAATCTAGATAAAAACGGGGCAGTTTGGCGGTTTCGTAGGCTTTCCAAGCTTTTTGACTTACGGAAACAAAACCTAAACCGGGAGGAATCATATAACCTTTCTGGGAACCAGAACCGACCACATCTAAACCCCATTCATCGATGGGAATATGATAAGCTCCTAAACTGGTGACAGCATCGACGATGATTAAAGCTTCCCCGTGGTCTTTTACCGCTTTGTTAATGCTTTCCAAGTCATTGAGAACCCCGGTGGAAGTTTCCGAATGGGTGATAATTACCGCTTTGATGGCTTTTTCCTTGTCTTCGGTCAGTTTAGCAGTGAATGCCTCTGGATCTAGGGGTTTACCCCATTCTGCCTTAATGATATCCACATTTAAGCCGTAGGCTTTCGCCACTTTCGCCCAACGTTCCCCAAATTTACCATTATCCCCCACCAAAACTCGATCGCCGGGGCTGAGAAAATTAATAATTCCCGCTTCCATGACACCGGTTCCCGAAGCGGTTAACATTAAGACATCGCCACTGGTTTGATGCAACCATTTGAGATTTTCGGTTAATTCGGCGATTACCTTGCTAAAAGCACCCGTCCGATGACCGATGGGTGCTTTAGCCATAGCCAATAATACCGCTTCCGGCACTGGTGTGGGGCCGGGAATCATCAACATATTTTTATTTTCCATGGTTCGTCCTCTCTCGTTGGGCCATATTTAACAAAGATAAAAAACCAAATCTCGATCGCATCAATTCTGAGGGGATGATTTAAGATTCGGCAAACTCTGATTATATCCCGGCAGATAGCCTTGTCAGTTATCAGTGATCAGTAGTCGGGAATCAGGATTCAGGAGATAGGGTGATAGGGAATTGGGGTGATAGGGTGATGAGACAGCTTCCCCATCTCCCCAATTCCCCACTTCATAATTCATAATTTATAATTCATAATTCCCTCTCCCCACTTCCTAACTCCTATTCCCGATTTTCAAAGAGTTTCTGGATACCTGCGGCAGGATCGGGCAGTTTTACCAAAGATTCGCCGATTAGAACTGCATTTGCTCCCGCTTGTTTCACTTTCGCCAGATCTGTTGCTGTGTGTAATCCCGATTCGCTGACGATCAGAATACCTTTTTCTCGCACCTTTTCGCCCCTGGCTTCTAGTAATTGGCGAGTATTGTCTAAATCGACTTTAAATGTCTCTAAATTGCGGTTATTAATGCCGATTAGTTCGATTCCCTCAATGGCTAACACTCGATCGAATTCGGCCAGACTATGCACCTCTACCAAAGCTGTCATCCCTAAACCCTTGACAATTTTGACAAAATATGCTAGGTCTTGATCGCTTAAAATAGCGGCAATTAAAAGGACAGCATCGGCTCCTTTAGAGCGAGCGTAGTAGATTTGATAGGGATAAAGGATAAATTCCTTGCATAGTAGGGGTAAAGATACCGCTTGTCGGACGAGGGTAAGATTTTCGTAACTACCTTGAAAAAATTTACTATCGGTTAAGACCGATAAACAAGTGGCCCCTCCCTGTTCATAGGTACGGGCGATCGCTACAGGATCAAAATCTTCGCGGATGACTCCCTTGCTAGGGGAAGCTTTTTTCACTTCGGCAATCAAAGCGGGTTCGGTTTTACCCTGTTTTAAGGCGGCTAAAAAGTCGCAAGGTGGCGCAGTATTGGCTATTTTTTTGCGTAATTCCAATAAAGGCAACCGCTCGCGCAATTTATCGACTTCGATCTCCTTATGCCAAACGATTTCTTCTAAAATATTTTGTGGTTGTGCCTCTGGCACTTTCACCACATAACTCAAACTCTCAACTTTGACGGCAGGATTGGGGTGTTTTCTTCGGATCTGCATTTTCTCACTGTCCAGAGCTTAACAGTGATTAGTGTAACAGCGATTAGTTATCGGGAATTGAGATAGAGACGGGGAAAACCACGTCTCTACAGACATTTATCTAGACTTGTGTGGATATTGCCAATCTTCACCGAAAGGCTATTGCATAGCTTCGAGCGAACGTTCTAAAATTTGATCTTGACGTTTTTCGTCTTCTTGGCGATTTTCAGTTAATAAAACCCGCGCTTTTGCAGTTCCTGCCTCCCCTTCCCCTAAAAGCTCTTCTGTACGAGTTAAGACATTTTCTTCGAGCATTCCCTCTGCTTGTCGTTCTTGGGTTAAATTAAGACGTGCTTTTTCTTCAATATTCATAAATTTATCCTTGCCACAGGTGCGATCAACTTCTACCTTTAGTCTGACACAAATTTGCTATTCTGTATCATTAACTACAGAAAAATTTAGAATCTTATTAGTGAAACTGAGATTTAGGTATTTGTTCTCATTCCTCAAATGGACAGGGATCGATCGACCTAAAGCTATAAAATAAAACCTATGGAACAATTCCCCAGCGTAATCAAGCTTGTATATCGGGCGAATAATTATCGATTGCCTAAACCAACAGATTTCTTGACAGTATCCGACTCTATCGTAATATCCTATTTGCAGAGCTTATGACCAAAGGTAATTTAAACGATCTCATCCGTAAAGAAGCTAATAAAGAGGTAGAATCCCAACCCTCTCCTTCTCCCAAACGTTCTAAGGAAACTAACGCCACCCTACAGGCAAAAATTAACGACTTGACGGCAGAGTTAGAAAAAACCAAGAAAAATGGGCAAACTCTCCAAGAAAAAGTTATTTCTCTGGAAGAAGAACTTAAAGAAAATCTGGAACTCTCTGTCAGGTTACAGCAGTTACAACAACAGACCGAGCAGTTAGAATCTGTCCTCTCGGAAAAAACTACTTTGGTGGCAAAATTATCGAGCCAATTAAGTCAATCCCAGACGGAATTAACCGAGAAAAAACAGTTAATTGAAAAACTATCGAGTCAATTAAGTCAATCCCAGACGGAATTAACCGAGAAAAAACAGTTAATTGAAAAATTATCGAGTCAATTAAGCAAGACAGAAACAGAACTGACTGATAAAAAACAGTTAATTGAAAAATTATATAATCAAATTAAAACCCTAGAAAATAGTCCCACCGCCACCCCTGAACCGTCAGCAATTACCAAACCTGTGCCTAAGAAACCCAGTCTTTATAACTTTGAAATGGCCACTTTAGCCCGTTATATTGCCCCCAATCCTACCCCCACAGAGTTAACGGATTCCGATATCGGTTGGTTCGATTAATTATGGCTAGTAAAAACCAAGAACAACAACATCCACAGGAAAGAATCGATCGCCCGATTGTTGATCAGCTACTGCAATCAGAACCCAATGATTTAAACTTAGCTGAATGCGCTCGTTTACGCATACGTTATCAAAACTTTCCGGGGGCAAGAGAAATCCAAAGAGATTTAGATTTAATCCTAGAAAAATGGCAGTTAGATGAAGCGAGTTTATGGGCAAAAACTCGACAACTGCACAGTCACGGACAAGTGTATCAAATGCGTCAAACCGAGGAGCAACAGGATTGGAGTTAAATTGCAGCAGTTATCTTAAATGGTGCGAGAGGAAAAATCAAACCTATAATTTGATTTTATCTAATAATCTCTGAAACCGATTTTTGGGTTTGCTTGCTGGCGGATCTGTGGGGGGATTAGGATCATCTAGATAACGATAATATTTCCAGATATCCCAGTAGGGACATCCCGGTTCAATACGAATTCCTGCCCAATGTAAATATTTTAAGGGCTGATTTAATCTCGGATCGATTAAAATATTTCCCTGACGTTGAAAATGAGAACTTCTCCCCCAATTTCCCGCTTGACAACCCGGGACGCGGACAAGATTAAATCGATTGGGAACTCGTTTGAGAATGGTATAATTAATAATCGGTTGATCGGAGGTTTTTTGAGAAAAATCAAAATATTCTGGATGAGCGGCACATTCTTGAAAAGCACTATATAATTCCTGTTCTGAGAATAGATTCTTTTTACTAGCCCAAAAACCACCGTTAAACATTCCAGTTAGATCGTTTTCCGTGAAGATTCCTTGTTCTAAAACAATCGGATTAAAGACATCAGTAATCCCTTTTTTGTGTTGATAATCACAGCAGAGAAAATCGTAGGTATCGAGGAAATTTAGATTATCTATTATTTTTTCAAAAACCACGATATCGGTATCGATATAAAGAAATTGATCTAGTTCTCCAAACCAACACACCTGCTTGCGAAATTGATTAGGACGAGCAAAGAATTTTTCTCCAAAAATATCATATATTTTCTGTGCCAATTCTTCCACTAATTGCAGATCAGGATAGAGAATAACGCCATATTTTTCGGACAATAAATCGGCAATTTTTTGATAATTATTGTCGTAGGGAATCAAGATGACGGGAGAATCGGGATCGTACAAACGAATACTATTCATTAATGCGATCGCCTGCTCGATAACTCGATCATTAGCGGTAATGTAAATCCCTCGCTTCATAAATATCCTCGGGGTAAGAGTTAGAAATAATTATATAGCAGTTATCTTAATGGTGAAGTAGAAAGTTTTCCTTTTGGGGAGTCAGCCATCAGCTTTTTTCTCCCGATATCCCTGTTCACTGATCACTGATCACTGATAACTGAATAGCTGATCAGTCTTTCTCTGTCAACTCTTAAAGTTGATGCCTTTGCTTAAACAGTTTTTTCTTAAGTTTAGCCAGAGAACTCTGCATCCATAATTTTTTAAGTCGCAGGGGTTCTAAACCTTCTATATCAGCCAGATATCGTTTTTTAATATCAAAGAAATCATTAATTTCTCTTAAAATTGTTTCAAAACGTGGTAGTAATTTTTCGGGATGATAATCATCGAGAAAATTAGCCGGTAAAGAATTAACGGGAAAATTACGGGCATAATTAAGAATACGTTCCAGATCGTATTGAGTGGAATAAGCCCCAATTTTTTGACAATTGAAACCGGGATCGAGATAATCGGCTAGAGCGCTATTGACGCTAGAAAATACCGTACAACCACAGGCTAAAGCTTCCAGGGGCGGTAAGCCAAAACCCTCCGTTAAACCGTTTACAACCCAATATTCAGCCGAATCGTAGAGATAAACCCGACTGCGATTGAATAATCCCACTAAATCCTCCACATAGCTATCTAAAACCTTAACGCGACAGTGGGGACGGAGGGCGGGAACTAGACGATTGAGAAGATACTTTGAGGATTTGCGCCCCTGTACTAGGACATCGATATCCCTTTCTAAGCCTAAATTGAGAAATTCTGAGCCAATTTGATTAGGAAGATAGTAAATTAAAGCATTAGGAGCTTTTTCTCCCCAATACCCCATAGTATTACGGCTAACGGTGATAATTGGTATTTGGGAGGGTAAACGGAAGCCGTAACCTGTACTATGGGCATGATAGATGATATTATGCGATCGCAATCTTTGCACCAATTTAGGAACATCAAAACCCCAGCTAACCACAAAAATACTGTCATCCGAGCTTATTTTCGCGAGTATATCCTCTAAAAAAGGATAATTTAACTCTTTTTGACGATAAGTCACAATCTGGGCGGTACAAATTTGACTAGCCAAATTGACGGTTTTCATTTCTGCCCACAGTCCACCCCCACCAAAAGGAGAAGTAGTACCGGGCAAAAGAAAATAGAGGTTTCTCATCAAGATAATAGAAGTTTTGGTTAAGCGGTAGTCTGGAGACTTGGCTATTCTATACTTAATTATTAAGGTGTGAGGTATCTAAAGGCAATAGTCGATCAACCATAGATATTATTAAATTATGTTTGCCACTGATAAATACTTAGAATTATTAAAGCAATACCCTCCTCGTCCTATTGACAATGAGGAAGACTTAGAAATGATGCAGCAGGTTATTAATCGCCTGTTAGACAAACCCCAATTAACGGCAGAAGAAAGGGAATATCTAAATGTTTTAGGGGCTTTAATTTATGAGTATGAGGAAAATCAAGAGCCAATACCTGATATTTATGGACTTGAATTGTTGAAATTCATATTAGAGGAAAGAAACCTACAAAAGCAAGATTTGCTATCTATTTTTGAAAGCAAGTCAACCCTGGATGACATTCTTGATGGGCAACAAGAGTTAACTCCTGTCTACATTCAAAAATTAGCCAATTTTTTAAATATATCTCCTGATTTATTTTTTCCTAGTTAGTCACAAAAAATGCGTTAGACAGTTAAGCTTATTTCCTGTCTTAACGCATAGGTTAACAGACTAAATCAAAGCCCGATAACGCCCCAAAGCCAGTAAAGGAAAATACTGCTGATAGAAATGATATTTCAGGTAAAAATGACAGGGAAAACCTGTACCGGTGAAGTAATCTTCATCCCATGTACCATTTTCTTTTTGGGTAACAAGAAGATAGTTAACGCCCTTTTCGATTACTTCTCGCTGATAATTACCGGTGACTTTCCCGATGGCTAATAAACCGATTAATGCCCAAGCAGTTTGGGAAGCGGTACTATTTCCCTGTCCTTTAAATTTAGGGTTATTGTAACTAAAACAGGTTTCACCCCAACCACCATCAACATTTTGACAACTGCTTAACCAATTGGCTCCTTTTTGCAATTGCTGGCGATATTTATTCGGTTCCAGAAAAGCCAAAGCAGATAACGCCCCACTGGTTCCATAAATATAATTTACACCCCAACGACCAAACCAACTACCATCAGCTTCCTGTTCTTTTTCCAGATAATCCAAAGCTTTTTTAACTCGAATTTCCTCCATTTTAACATCACAAGTGCCTAACATTTCTAGAACTCTGGCAGTAACATCAGCCGTATTAGGATCGATCATTGCTTTTAGATCGGAATATGGCAAAGAATTAAGCCAGTTTTGATCGTTATCGATGTCAAAAGCTCCCCAACCACCAGCTTTACACTGCATAGTAGCCATCCAATTAACTGCCCGTTTCATCACAGCTTTTTTAATATTTTCATCGGGCATTTTAATTAACTCTAAAGCCATCACCACCACTGCCGAATCGTCTAAATCGGGATACCAGCGATTGTCAAATTCAAAAGCCCAACCGCCGGGGGTTCCGATTTTATTTTTAATCGCCCAATCGCCATAATCAAGAATTTGTTGATCGATTAACCATTGTCCCGCTTTAATCATAGCTGGATGAGCGGGATTTAGACCGGATTCAATTAGCGATCGAATTACCCAAGCCGTGTCCCAAACCGGCGACACACAGGGCTGTACACAATAGGTATTATCCGTCTGAATAGCAAAATTATCCACCGCTTTTAAACCGCGGGCAACAATCGGATCGTCAACATCATAACCTAGGGCTTTTAAAGCTAATAGGGAATTTAACATCGCCGGGATAATTCCCCCCCAATCGCCCGTGTCTTCCTGTCGTTCAATTACCCATTTTTCCGCCGCTTTCAGACTTTCTTGCCGGAAGGGAACTAAATTAGTTTTTTCTGCCCATTTAAACAGCCCATCTAACCAGAGGAAAACATCTGACCAATCGTTATTTTTTGGTAACTCATACTTGACATTATTCACCCCTTCTGTATAGAGTTCATCGAGATTAAAACCCATTTTATACACGGGTTTTTTGTCAAAAACAATTAATAAAGGAACCGTACTTCCCCGCGCCCAACTGGACATTTCATAGATAGTAAAAGGGAAATTTTCCGGCAGTAGCATGATCCAAGCGGGGATAGAGGGAACCCCCTGCCAATCATAACAACCAATCAAAGCGAGGTGCATTTTGGTGAAAATGCGGGTTTTACTGATGCCACCTTTAGCTAAGATAAATTCTCTAGCTTTTTCTAAAGCAGGATCATTAACGGGAATTCCCAATAGTCGCAGCCCCATGTAGGCTTCCACAGTGGTGCTAAGATCGCCACCATCCCCATAAAATAACTCCCAAGCGCCGTTAGGACACTGTTGCTGACGCAGATAGGTGGCTGCTTTGTCTAGGGGGCGATTTTTGTCAGTTTTCCAGATTTTGTGCAGTAAAATTGCTTCTGAGGTGATGGTGACATTAGATTCTAATTCTGCCCACCAGTAACCGTCAGAGTATTGGGTAGAAAGTAAATAATTTTGAGAAAGTTCGATCGCTTTCGCTGTTTTAGCGGCTATTTCGGTGATTTTGTCCTGAATCTGCATTTTTTCCGTTCGACAACCTCTAGGGACCACCAGTGCAAATAAGATAATCTTATTTACAAAGTTTTTAATAAGTAGGTAAAAGATAGGCTTTTGTTCCCAAGGAATCCAGTCAAGGAATTTGCTTTGGTTGCCAATTTCTTTTTTCTTTTGACTGATTACTGATAACTGATCAAGTACCCCCACCCCCCTGAAGACAAAAAGGGTACGAAACTCGCACCCCCACCAGATTGATCTTCATTTAACTTACTTTTTCTTTTTGCCTTTAGCGGGCGGATTATCCTTCGCTGCCGGTTCCGGGGCTTTTTCCTCCACTTGCGGGGCTGCTGCCACGGGTTCCGGGGCTTTTTGTCCCATTTGGGCGGCTACTTCGGCGGCGAAATCCGTTTCTTCTTTTTCGATCCCTTCACCTAGTACAAAGCGTTGGAAACGACGCACCTGAATATTTTCTCCCAAAGCGGCGATCGCTTGTTTAAGCAATTCGTCAATACTGATGTTCTGATCGCGGATAAAGGGTTGATCGAGCAGAGAAAGTTCTTTCAAACGTTTTTCAATGCGGCCGGCCACGATTTTTTCTTTGATATTATCGGGTTTATTGGCTAAATCGTCCCGTCCCATCTCAATTTCTTTTTCTTTGGCGGCAATTTCGGCGGGAATATCGGCCACTTTTACATATTCGACGTTAGGACAAGCGGCAATCTGCATGGCCACGTCATTAACCAATTTTTTGAACTCCTCGCGACGGGCAACAAAATCGGTTTCGCAGTTCACTTCCACTAAAACACCGATGCGGCTGCCGGTGTGGATGTAACTGCCGATCATCCCTTCTGCCGCTACCCGACTGGCTTTTTTCTCGGCGGAAGTAATCCCTTTTTGACGCAACCATTCGATCGCTTTAGTTATATCCCCCGCGTTTTCCGTCAGCGCCCTCTTACAATCCATCATGCCGGCGCCGGTCTTTTCCCTAAGTTCTTTAACCTGTTGTGCTGTAATTTCCGCCATAAAATTCCTAACCTACTGCTTATAATTGATCATGCCACGAGAGGGGCAGGTTTGACCGCTCGATAGGCTCGGAAAGTTTCCCCCCGAACCTAGCTGCGATCAATGGCTAATTTTCCCTAGTTATCGTCGTCTCCACTGGCAAATTCGGCGGCGTATTGGGAATAATCACCTTCTTCCTCGTACTCGGTTTCATTATCGTAGTCTTCCTCGTATTCTTCCACCGCTGCTTGACCACCGCGACGACCTTCGATGATCGCATCGCTAATTTTGCCTAAAATCAGTTTGACTGAGCGAATTGCGTCATCGTTGGCGGGAATCGGCACATCTACCAAGTCAGGATCGCAGTTAGTATCCAAGAGGGAGATGATGGGAATGCCCAATTTTTGGCATTCTTGGATAGCGTTGTATTCCCGACGCTGATCGACTACGACGACTAAATCCGGCAGCCGGCGCATGGTTTTAATGCCACCGAGGTATTTTTCTAGTTTGCCTAATTCCCGACGCAGTACCGATGCTTCTTTTTTCGGTCGTTTATCGAGGGCGCCGCTATTTTCTAATTCTTCTAATTCTTTGAGTCTTTCTACCCGGCCGCGAATGGTTTCCCAGTTGGTTAACATTCCCCCTAACCAGCGTTGGTTAACGAAGTGGCTACCGCTGCGTAAAGCTTCCTGTTTAATGATTGCTGCCGCTTGCCGTTTCGTACCGATGAATAAAAAGCGTTTACCGCTATCGGCTTCTCCTCGGACAAATTCGTAAGCTTCTTCGATTAATTGGGCAGTTTGCACCAAATCAATGATATGAACCCCATTTCGGGCAGTGTAGATGTACTGAGACATTTTCGGGTTCCAACGGCGCGTTTGATGGCCGAAGTGAACCCCAGACTCTAGCAATTCTGCGAGAGAGACAACGGGCATATTTTTCTCCTTATTCGGGTTTATCCTCCATCTAGGGCTGGATTTCTAGATTCCTAGAAACACCCGATCGCCTAGATGTGCGATTTTTGACAACTTTTCTAGTCTAACACGAAAGGGCGCAATTGCCTACCCGTAAATATTGGGTACTGAGGGCTTGCTACTGCAATTCCTCAAGTTTTTTCAAAACCGCTTCTGCATGGGCTTTTACCTTGACATTTGACCAAATATAGGCAATATTTCCCCGGGGGTCGATCAGGAAAGTGGATCGTTTAATCCCCATATATTCCTTGCCCATAAATTTTTTTAATCCCCAGACTTGATAAATTTCCGCCAGTTGATGATCGGGATCGCTCAATAATTGAATAGTTAAATTGTGTTTTTCAATAAAACGACAGTGGGACTTCTCTGAATCGGGACTAACTCCCAGAATTACCGCATTTAATTGCTGAAATTGCGGTGACAAAGCGGTAAAATCGATCGCTTCTGTGCTGCAGCCCGGAGTGTTATCTTTGGGATAAAAATATAAGACCAACCATTGACCGGCAAAATCTGCTAATTTACTAATTTCGCCTCTTTGGTTTGGGGTGGCAAATTCGGGGGCTTTTTGTCCAACTTCTAGGGTCATTTTTAGGAGTGTAAAGGCAAGAGTAAGAAAGGAGCGAGGGAGAGGGAAAGCAATAGCCAGACTTGATAGTTAAATCTGGGAAGTTCGGGGTTTTCTGACTCGACTAAAGCATCGATTCTCTCTAATAAACGATTATTTAAAGAATGATCATTGAGAGCGACACAGCAACTATCGGAGAAGTTTATTTCCGCTACTTGATTAACTTTTTCTGCCACTAAAAGCAGCGATTCAGCTAATAGTAAATAATCCACTTGTCCAGAAGCGTACTTATCGGCGCGTAATTCCCGTAAGAAGACCAATTCTGACCATAAATTCTCGCTATTGGGCAGCCAAGAAGACATCGATCGCAACCAACCTAACCAGAAAAACCAGAAAGTGTCATGATATTCTTGGTGAGCTTGTTCGTGGGCTAAAACTGCTTGTAAATGTTCTTGATCTAAGAGATTTAATAATCCTTGCGTCACAATTAATTCCGACTTCCAAAAGCCAACTCTGGCACTGTAGGGAAAATCCACTGCTAAAACTCTCGCTTTCTGAGCGGTGATTTTTTTGAGGGGATAACTGCTAAAATCCCGATGGGTTCGCCAAGTTTGATAGGAGAGTTTTATCAAACAAAATAGAGCAAAAACTAGCCAAATTATGGCACTAAAGTAACTAATTAAACTGGAGTTATAGCCTAGCATTTGCCCGCGATAGCCCATACAAACCACCGATATAACTGTCATTAACAGCAGCAAAGGCGGAAAGAGAAAGAAAAATAGAGTTATCTGCCAACGACGCTGATAGCTGGGCAGAAACCAACGTAAACCAATGGCGATAGTTAATGCTAGTAATAACATTGAACCGTGCATTAGCGTTCTCTCCGTTGTTGACGCAGGGTATCTAAACGAGAGGCGATCGCTTTTAATTGTTCGACACTAGCAGTATCGAGACTATCGGCAAAAGAAGCCACCACATCCGCATTACCAATAGCCAAAAAACGATGTAATTGTTCGTAGGCTTTAATTGCCTGTGCTTGTTCCTTAGAAACCATCGGTTTCCAGTAGAAAATCCGACCCTGTTTATAACAACTTAACCAGCCTTTATTAGTCAAACGACGCAGTACCGTAGTCACAGAAGTATAGGCCAGATCCCGTTCTGGATCCGCTAAAATGCGATCGTGGACATCCTTAACGCTAACGGGTTCCAATTCCCAGACAATATTGAGAATTTCCGCTTCTAGGGGGCCAAGGGATAACTGTTTTGGTTGATAGGTCGGCAATTGAGCCATAGTCACACAGAAATGAAGATTACTTTCCTGATCATAGCGGCGGATATCGATCGCCTGATAAAATAGCAACGATCCTTTATATTGTCTTTATGTCCACCGAAACTAATTTAACCACAACTACGGGCGCTGATGCCATTGATGTGGCGATCGCTAATGGCATTGATTTTGATGGTTCCCCAATTCCCCAGGCAAAATTGGAACTTTATCACCGGGTAATGGGTTTGGAAGCAGGACGACAAAGAAGCGGGGTTTCTAACACGATGAGATCGCGAATTGTCCGCATCGGGGCCAAACATATCCCCCAAGAGGAATTAAATCAGCTGTTGTTAGCCGCCGATTTTGCCCCTCTCAAGGAGAAAGAAATCGCTTTTTACTATAGCGTTTCCTAAGCTAGTGAGGTACACATATTTTTCTTCCCTTTTGACTTTTGCCTCTTGCCTTTTGCCTAAAACCCATAACTTTTGTACCTCAGCAGACTGAAAAACGCTAGGCAGGGAGTCTAGGTTTATCTAATGGTCAAGAGGATCGATAACCACTGATTCCGAGCCAGTAATGATACACTAGGCATGATTTAACTTCAGACCTCGATCGCAAAAGGAAATAAACATCGATGAAAGCCATGATTTTGGCGGCAGGCAAAGGAACTCGTGTCCGTCCGATTACCCATACGATTCCCAAACCCCTGATCCCGATTTTACAAAAGCCGGTGATGGAGTTTTTGTTGGAACTGTTGCGACAGCATGGCTTTGATCAGATCATGGTCAATGTCAGTCATTTAGCCGAAGAAATTGAGAGTTATTTCCGCGATGGTCAGCGTTTTGGGGTGCATATCGGCTATTCTTTCGAGGGTAGAATCGAAGAGGGGGAGTTAATCGGTGATGCCCTGGGATCGGCGGGCGGTTTACGACGAATTCAAGATTTTAATCCCTTTTTTGACGATACTTTTGTGGTTCTCTGTGGTGATGCGCTGATCGATCTCGATTTAACCGCAGCCGTTAAATGGCATCGAGAAAAGGGAGCGCTCGCCACTATTGTCACCAAAACCGTCCCCAGAGAGGAAGTATCCAGTTATGGGGTAGTAGTTAGCGACGAGGAAGGAAGGATTCTCAGTTTCCAAGAAAAACCGGCCATCGATGAAGCTTTAAGTACCTGCATTAACACGGGTATCTATATTTTTGAGCCAGAAATCATTGATTTTATTCCCCCTAATAGTAAATACGACATCGGGGGCGAGTTATTCCCCGAATTAGTCGCTAAAGGTGCGCCTTTCTACGCTTTAAACATGGATTTTGAATGGGTGGATATCGGTAAAGTTCCCGACTACTGGCAGGCAATTCGCGGGGTGTTATCCAGGAAAATTAAAAATGTTGCTATCCCCGGCATCGAAGTCAAACCG
Source organism: Microcystis sp. 49638_E5 (assembly GCF_021300285.1). NCBI lineage: Bacteria > Bacillati > Cyanobacteriota > Cyanophyceae > Chroococcales > Microcystaceae > Microcystis > Microcystis sp. 49638_E5. Next base: position 70,054 of record NZ_JAJTDH010000013.1, read on the forward strand.
GGCATCTACACGGGCTTAAATGTGGGGGTAAACTGGGATAAAGTCGATATCACCGGACCTGTGTATATCGGGGCAATGACGCGCATTGAAGACGGGGCGAAAATTGTCGGTCCGAGTATGATTGGCCCGAATTGTTGGATTTGTGGCGGCGCGACGGTGGATAATAGCGTTATTTTTGAATATTCTCGCCTCGGTTCAGGGGCGCGTTTGGTGGATAAGTTGGTCTTTGGGCGCTATTGTGTTGATAAAACTGGCGCCGCGATCGATGTGGAAGCGGCTGCCTTGGATTGGTTGATTACTGATACCCGCAAGGTTCCCCCAGAATTTGATCACCCTAAACATCAGGCGATTCGTTCTTTATTCCATGGCAACTAGGCAACACCGCAACAGGGAAACCACTTCCTGTGCGTTGTGGGGAATGATGAATGATGAATGATGAATTATGAATTGGGGAGACGGGGAGAATAAATAAAAGCACATCTCCTATCTCCTGACTCCTGAATACTGTCTCCCCAAAACGAAAACTTCCTACCTCACCACATATCATGTTTGATTCTCCTGTTGATCTTCTCATTCTCTCCAATGGTCCTGGAGAAATATCTACATGGGTGCGTCCAGTTGTCAAGAGATTGCGACAAAACTTAACAGAAGATCGATCGCTGTTGCGGATTTCGGTGATTCTTTCCCCTTGTACTCATTCTATGGGGGCGGAAACGGAAGTAGTTAGGAAATATCCAGAGGTAGATCGAGTCCAGTCGCCAGAAAACTTCTTTAATTTTCTTTTCTGGCGAAAAACCGCCGATAATTGGGATTGGCACTCCAAGGGCATCGTTTTATTTTTAGGGGGCGATCAATTTTTTGCCCTCACCATCGGTAAACGTTTGGGTTATCGCACGATTATCTATGGGGAATGGGAAGCGCGTTGGTATCGGGGGATCGATCGCTTCGCCGTGATGAATACAAGTGTATTAAATAATGTTCCCCAACAATATCAGCATAAATTTACTGTTATCGGCGATTTAATGGTAGATTTGCCCACTGCTATCACCCCGGATGATGCTACCTTAATTGCACTCCTCCCGGGTTCCAAACCCTCGAAATTAGCCCAGGGTGTACCCCTAACCCTAGCTATTGCCGAAAAGATACACGCGCAGGATCCCCGGACTAAATTCTTAATTCCCGTCGCTCCTACCCTAAATTTAGCTTATTTGGCGAAATTTGCCGATCCTAGCTATAATCCGATGATCACTAAAACCGGTTGGAGTGCTGCCAAATTAAAAAACGGTGAAAAACCCTATCTAGAAACAGCTAAGGGGGTAAAAGTTGACCTAATTACCGATTTTCCCGCCCATAACCAGCTTTCTCGCTGTCATTTAGCTTTAACGACGGTGGGTGCTAATACTGCCGAATTAGGAGCGCTGGCAATCCCGATGATTATTTTACTACCGACTCAGCAACTAGACGCGATGCGGACTTGGGACGGTTTACCCGGTTTATTAGCCCAACTGCCGGGGGTGGGGTCTTTATTTGCTAAGATAATTAATCTCTATATGTTGCGGAAAAAGCGTTTATATGCCTGGCCAAATATTTGGGCCGGTGCAGAAATTGTTCCGGAATTATTGGGGGAATTACAACCAGAAGAAGTGGCAAATCTGGCTATATCTTGGTTAGAAAATCCCGAACAATTAGAGGCTATCCGGCAAAAATTGCGGGCAGTGCGTGGGCAAGCAGGAGCAGTGGATAAGTTAGTATCTATTATTGCCGAACAACTGTCTAGTTTCTAATCAATCAGAGAATTAAGCTTGTTGGTAGTGAGGATCAATTGCGATTAATTTATTAACAGTTTGATAGAATTCCTGCTGATAAAATTCCCGTTGATTGCTGTCGAGAGCATTAATTAATTGTTCTTGACAGTAACGACGATATTCCATTAAACTAATTTTTTCCAGAGCTATAATAGCATTTTTTATCTGTTCTTCTGGCTGCAAAATTTGCTGACTCGTATGTTCATTTAAGTGAAATAAAGAATTAAAATCACGATTTTTGTCTGCGGTGATTATCAATAAATGATTCTGTAAAGCTGACATCAAATCTCTTTGGTTAGTAATTTGGGTTTCTAACTCTAGAATTACTTGCCATAACCAACGATAATCAGGGAGATTAAAAATTAAATCTTTTTCATCCAAAAGTTCACAAATGAGCCTCCGATATTCGGGAGAATGGAGATAGATTAGTAATAGTAACCATTCGGCTTTTTCTGAGCCGTTTTTTTCGGATTTATCTAGGATATTTTTCCTTTTAATTGCTGGGGATTTTCCCAGAGGTTTATTAACTTGCTTCGAGAGATTTTTAAAAATATATGGCAAACGAGTGGCATCTTTTTGAGCCAAAATTTCAGCACAATAATCTAGGTAAAAAGTGCGTTGATTGCCGTCGATTAACTTTTGCAGTAAACTGACCATACTACTAGACACTTGTTGAAAATGTAGTCCCTGTTTTAAATCTTTATTAACCAACATTTGCGAGATTTGCCAATCAATCCAAAAAGGAGAATTTTCGATTAATTCTCGATAACTATTTACCCCGTCAGTATGGGATTTAAGAAATTCATCGGCATCTTTACCCTCGGGAAGATTGAGGATTTTTAGGTTAACTTGTCCTGAATAAACTAGGGAGTTAATTTCCTCGATCGCCCTTTGTGTGGCTTTAATTCCCGCTTGATCGGCATCAAAATTAAAGATTATTTGTTTACTTTCACTGTAGCGCAAAAGTAGCTTAATTTGCTCTTGACTTAAAGCTGTTCCTAAACAGGCAACCACATTATTAATACTGGCTGCATGGAGAGCGATCGCATCAAAATAACCCTCGACAACTATCGCTAAATCTTGCTGAATAATTGCCTGTTTAGCTCGATCGAGAGCAAAGAGAGTTTTTCCCTTTTCAAATAGAGGAGTATCGGGAGAATTTAGATACTTTGGTTGTTCATTACCTAAAGTGCGACTACCAAAAGCGATCGCTCGTCCTTGACTATCAAAAATAGGAATCATTAAACGATCGCGAAATTGATCGTAATAACCACTACCATTTTGACGCGCTTTAATTAATCCTGCTTGTTCCACTAAAGCCACAGGATAGCGCTTTTGTTCCACCAAATAACGATAGAGAGTTTCCCAACCTTGGGGAGAATATCCCAGTTGAAAATTAGCGATAGTTTCTGGGGTTAGTTGTCGTTGTACCTTGAGATAATCTAACGCTTTTTCCCCTTGAGGTTGACTAAGGGCGTGTTGATAAAAACTCACCGCCACGGCCATTATTTCGTATAATTGTTCCTTGAGGGATAATTTCTGTTCTAATTCCTGACGCTGTTCTACTGCCAGAGTTTTAATCGGGATTTGATACCTTCTAGCAAGATCGAAAACCACCTCACTAAAAGATTGTTTTCCCACTTCCATGAAAAATTTAATCCCGTTTCCCCCCGCACCACAGCCAAAACAGTAATACATTTGTTTGGCAGGACTAACCGTAAAACTAGGGGATTTTTCCTCGTGAAAAGGACATAAACCGACGTATTCCCTTCCCCTTTTTTTGAGAACGACTCTCTCGGAAATTAAATCCACAATATCAATTCTTTGTTTAACTTCTTCGATCGTATCCGGATGTAGTCTCGGTGTATCCATAATCAGTTATCAGTTATCAGTTATCAGTTATCAGTTATCAGTTATCAGTTATCAGGAGATTTGCTTTTATAGTCATTTCAATTAAGATTGAGAATATCAATCCCAGAGTTCATAAGAATTTTGTCGGTCTAGACTAGACCTCGACCTAATATTATCTCAAGACCAAAAGTCTTTCTAGTTAAGGAATCTACCCGAATAAAAATTATTTTAATTGCCTCATATTTTTTCAGTGAAATTGAATTAACAACGATAGATATACATTTCAGCCATCGAACTACTTAATTAGTATATAGGCTAAAAGCAAGCTGTGACTGGGTTATAATTTTTGAAGATGTCTACTGTATCAGACTTATCTGAAATGACTATATTTATTCTCCCCGTCTCCCCGTCTCCCCAATTCATAATTCATAATTCATAATTCATAATTCCCACTCCTTCTCCCCCATCTCCGCACTGCGATGGCGGCATTTTGTCCTCCGAAACCGAAACTAAGACAGAGACAATTGTGCAGGGAAAAATTAACAGCCGATCTAATTAAATTTAATTGAAAAGGCGACTCGCGCACACCGACACAGGGGGGAATTAGCTGATTTTTCAGGGCCATTAAACAAAAAGCCACGCCTAATGCCCCCGAAGCCCCTAAAGTGTGTCCTGTTGCGCCTTTTGTCGAGCTTACAGCCACTTGCGAGCCAAAAATGCTGGCGATCAGGTTTGCCTCCCGTTCATCGTTTAAACGCGTGCTAGTGCCGTGGGCGTGAATGTAATTAATTTCATTTTTTCTTAATTGACTTCTGTGCAAACATAGTTCTATGGCTTTGGTAGCACTACGATTATCCACCGCCGGGGCGCTAACATGATCGGCATCGCAGGTAAAACCATAGCCCAAAATTTGCCCGTAGATGGGGGCATTTCTGCTTAAAGCCAGTTCTTCCGATTCAAGGACTAAAATCGCCCCACCTTCCCCCAAAACCAAGCCCTCCCTAGCTCTATCAAAAGGATAACAGCCCGTTTTCGCCAAAGCTCCCATCTGTTCAAATCCCACTAGAGTTAAGGGAGTGATCGGGGTTTCGATCGCCCCGGCTAAAACTCGATCGCATTCTCCCATAGTAATTAATTCTACACCCTGGGCGAGCGACCAGATGCCCGTGGCACAGGCCGCCATCGGTGCTAACACTGGGGCGCCGGTTTCTATCAATCTAGCGGTCAATACCGAGGCGCGATCGGGTAAACTGTCTAACCAGTTTTCTACTATTCCCGTCGCTGCCATCCGTTCCCATAAACCCTGACAACCGCGACTAGAACCGATAGTGACACCACAATCCTTTAAGGGAGGGGTTAACTTCGCGTCTTCGAGGGCAGCAATCAGGGCAATTTTGGTTAAATCCTCTAAAAATGCCGGTTTGTGACCGATTAAACCCAAGGGTAAAGCGGGTAAATCAGAAAAGGGTTGTTGTCTAGTTATACCAGTTTTGCCCTCTAGTAATCTTTGCCAACTCTGACTTAAATTTCCCAGAGAACTGATCAACCCAATTCCCGTCACCACAACATTCATTTATCAGTTATCAGTTATCAGGTATCAGTTATCAGTTATCGGAATATTAAATGATTGGGGGGGGGACGGCGAATATTAAATTATTGTCGCCTGGTCCCACCCTAACCGATCGCTATTTTTTCAGATTTTCTGCACCAGAAATAACTTTGGCCGAGTCAATTTTATCCCCTTGTTTGATCGTATCGATCACTTCCATTCCCTCAGTTACATAACCAAAAACGGCATAATCACCATCAAGGAAATTGATATCCGACAGAGCAAAATAAAACTGAGAAGAAGCGGAATTAGGCTGTTGAGAACGGGCCATTGCGATCGCACCGCGTTTATGGGGTAAAGCGACGATAGGAGTGCGGGCCGTGGCCTGTTGACCGATTGCTTGCCCATAAATCGGCTCTTTTTCGTCTTTGAGGAGAATTTCCAGGGGAACATAACGGGATTGCTTGGTTTCTGGATCAACAAAACCACCGGTTCCGCGACCTTGGGGATCACCACCTTGGGCGACAAAAGGCTGCGGTTCTGTAACCACGCGATGGAAAGTTAAACCATTATAAAAACCTCTCCCCACCAGATCCACAAAATTACCGGCAGTAATTGGGGCCGCCTTGCCATCAATTTCGATCGTTACCGGTTTACCTTTGATTATCATCTCGACGACGGCAGTTCCATCTAAGCGGGGTTTGTAATTATCCATGTTGACACTGCCCGAACTGGCAGGTTGAGAGGTTTGGGTGATACTAGAATTATCGGGGGTGGAGTTAGCTTCTGGGGAAGAACAGCCGAAAAGTGTCGTCGTTGTGATTAAAAAAACACAAACCACAGACAGCCAGCCAGATTTTCTTATCTTCATCATTTTATAGCCAAAAAGAGCGAAAAAAGGCCTACAATCCCTCTAGAGGAATTTCCAGAAAACGAGCGAGTTCCGCTCCTTGATTTTCCAATTCCGAGAGGGACAGAGGATCACCGACGCGAGTTAAAGGGATATCGCGACGCTGTTTAATCCGCAGGAATAGTTCCCGTTTCGGGTTGAGTCCTTCTCGCACTTCGGCCCGCACAGCTTGCACATCTTCCATGGGCCAATCGAGATCAATGCGACGATTTTTGCCGGGGTAGCCCCAACGAAAGATTTTAACTTTGCCGGTTTCCTTGTTAAACTCGTTGTAACCACCTCCGACATTCCAGAGGAGAGATAACCAGAGATAGATGGCTAAAAGGGTCCCCGCAGTGCCATAAAAGAGGAGGGCGACTCCTTGGGGAATAAATTGTAAGGAACTGGTATCGCTAACGAGAAGTAGATTGACCTTCAAATAACTGGAAAGACCGGCTAGGAGAAACCCTAGACCGCCAATAGAGACGATTACAGCCCAAAAATAGTTACTAGGGCGACGCGCTCCCACTACTTCCTGCCGTAGGATCAGGCTATCTTTACTTGTTGTTTGCGCTTTCATGAATTCTTTTTAAGGTTGCCTAGAGTTATTTTACCAGCTTTTTTCTCGCCACTTCCCCAACCCCGCCCCAGGGATACAGCCGTTGATTTTTCTGGATGTACCCATGTTTATCATAATACTTACTTATAGGTGAGTGGGGGAAGTTTAGGGGAAAATTCCCTAATCGTAATTCTCCTCGGCAACAATCATGCGTTAGATTTATTCGTGGTTTCCTTAATTTGTACCCAGTAACGGCACACCAGATACCGCAGAAGACGGTCTAGCGCCCCCCCAAGTGGGTTCTAGCACATTTAAGGTAAAGGGGAAATTAAGAATTGTTGCTATTCTACAGCCAAACGTCTAGAATGGTCATTAATTTTTGTGCATGGTCGGGTCTTCTAACCGAAGGCATTGACGAAAAACACATTGTATCTGTCCTAGAGGCACTATGAAAAAGCTTAAGCAATACTGGACTGCTGAAGCACTGGAAAAAGACTTAGGCGATCCTCTCAATCCCGATAACCCTCTATCCTACAAGCGGGTGATCGAAATTGACGAGAGCGAAGAATTTCCCCACGAGGAAATTCGCTGGTTATACGACTGGAAACTCCAACACTACTACATTCCCACCGATTGCGGCGGTGAATTTACCTCTTTTGAGGAATTTGTCGCTTTTGTGCGGGTACTTTCCCGACGGGATCAAACTATCGGCATCGCTTTTACTACCCTATTCTGGTCGTTTTTAAACTGGATGGCGGGAACCCCAGAACAGAAACAGAAGCTCGCCCGTTTTATCATGGATGACTATGGGGCGATGTGTCTGGGTTACTCGGAAAAGGAACACGGTAGCGATCTGATCAATGGTGATCTAACTGCGACGAAGGTGGAAGGAGGTTATATTCTCAATGGGGAGAAATGGCCGATTAACCGGGCGACTATCTCTGGAGTTTCCTTTATTTTGGCGAAAACCGATGCTAACGGCGGGCCAAAGTGTTTAACCCTATTTATGGTCGATAAACGGCAATTAGACCCCGAAAAATACTATAATTTACCGAAAATATACACCCATGGTGTGCGGGCCTCGGATATGAGTGGCATTGGTTTTAAGGATTGTTTCGTCCCCGATTCCATGCGTTTACGCGAGGAGGGAGACGGTTTAGAATTAGCCCTGAAAGGTTTCCAGATTACCCGAATGTTGTGCGCTGCTTTTTCCCACGGGGCAGCCGATACCGCTTTAAGAACTACCCTCGGTTTTGCCGTTAATCGGGTAATTTATAACAAAACTGTGATGGATTTGCCCCAACCCCGGCGCACTCTCGTGGATGCTTTCCTTGACATCCTTATTTGTGATTGCGAGACGATTCCGGCCGCGAGAGGTTTTCATATTATCCCCGAACAGTTTAGCGTCTGGGCTTCGGTGGTAAAATATTTTGTCACCGTCCGTCTGGAGGAGATGGTTAATAGTGTTTATGTGGTCTTGGGATCGCGTTTTTATATGCGAGAAGAACACGAATTCGGCATCTTCCAGAAGCTACTGCGGGATAATTCGATTATCAGTATGTTTGACGGCAGTTCGATCGTCAATCTTCATGCTTTAATCCTACAATTGCGTCCTTTAACTAAATATCGGGCTAAACGCAACTCGCGCACCATGTCGGCGTTAAAAAGCCGTTTAGAGACGATTTTTAGCCTAGAAAAGTCAGTTCCTCCCTTTGAACCCAATAATTTAGAATTATTTGGCCGGGGAATCGATGATTCCCTACAGGGTTTAGAGATTGCCCTTGATATGCTGGAAGGATTGAAAGATTCTCAGGAGGTGGACCCGGAAGTATTAGAAAATCTATTGATGTTGGGTAATTTAGTTTTAGAGGAACTAAATGCTCACGATGAACAGATTAGTCAATCGAAATTCGAGTATGGTCACGACCAATCACCCGAATTGTTCGAGATTGCCAAGAAATACTGTACCTTACACGCTGCTTCCGCTTGTTTACACACTTGGCTTTATAATCGTTCCATCCTGGGTGAATTTTTTGCCCGGGGGGAATGGTTGGTGTTGAGTTTACACCGATTACTGCGAACTCTCCGGCCGCTGCCTTACACTCTGTCTGAGGTGTATGTAGAAAATGTTGCCCAAGAATTGCTGAAATTATATCGAGAAAATCAACATTTTTCGATCGCCCCTTTTCAATTAGCCCATTCACAAACTACCGAGGAAAAAACCCATGAACTCCAGCTCCAATCTTAATAATCTGGTACAAAATTGGTTAGTAAAACAGTTAGCCGATCAGTTATCTTTAGATGCCAAAACGATTAATGTGACTGAACCTTTAACCCGTTATGGTTTAGATTCGATCGATGCGGTAACGATGGTGGGTGATCTAGAAGATTGGGTCGGTCAAGAGTTACCTTCTACCCTTTTCTGGGATCATTCTACTATTGAAAAAGCGTCTCTTTTCCTAGTAGAAAACTACGATCTTTCTAATCTTTCCGGTGAGGAAACCCCCGCAGAAGTTGCTCCCGTCGCTGAAAAAGCTGAACCAGCCGTTAGTGGTGGCAAAGGTTGGAGTTTATTCGGTCGTCGTTAATTTTAGGTGTAGGGTGGGTTAGGCGACGACAATTTATGCTAGGGAAAATTATCTAGTATTCGCCGTAACCCACCTATATTAGTTATCAATTGGCTCTGTTCTCTACTCACCAGTATAGGAATTGCTAAGTACCTAAACAAAATTAATTACCCATTTCTCCGTAAAGCAACAATCGCTGTATTTCTTTTCTGTTGCCCGTTCCGCAGTTCTGGAGTTCCCTCTCACCACTAGGAAATTTATTTTGTACGACTACTTATAAATTGAAATATATAAAAAAGGGCGATCACTTGATCGCCCTTTTCTCCTACTAAATAACAAAAATTAGCGTAAGATATACACCAGTAAAAATAGGATAATCCAGACCACATCGACGAAATGCCAGTATAATTCTGCCGCTTCCACACCAAAGTGAGATTGACTAGAATAGTGGTCTTTTTGACGAGAACGCCAGAGGACAGATAGAATCAGCACTAAACCGAAGGTAACGTGGAGACCGTGGAATCCGGTTAAGGCATAAAAAGCGCTGGTGAAAACATTAGTTGTCAGACCGAATTCAGCGTGATAATATTCGTATCCTTGACCACAAAGGAAGATAATTCCCATCAGGGCAGTAATGCCGAACCACAATTGTAAACCGGCATTATTGTTTTGTTTAATTGCCTTTTGTCCTATGTGCATAACAAAACTACTGGACACCAGAATAATCGTGTTAATTGTCGGTAGGGTTAATTCTAATTCGGGCGTGCCGGCGGGGGGCCAAACGGGTAACATGGTACGGTAGAACAAGAAAGCGGCAAATAAGCCTAAAAAGATGGAACTTTCCGCCACTAGAAACAAAACCACACCGAATAAGCGATGATCTGGGTGGCCATGATGTCCGTGTTCCACCGTTTCCTGATGATAATTGACAGAGAGTTGAGAATCTTCGAGCGTTGAACCTTGCATAATTGAATATCCTTAGTTTACACGGGAGACGGGAAGCTTTTTTTCAGTGATCAGTGGGAAGTGGGAAGTGGGAAGTGGGAAGCTTTTTTTCGGTAAACAGCAATCAGTGAACTGATAACTGATAACTGATAACTGATAACTGATAACTGATAACTGATAACTGATAACTGATTATTGCGATTCTGCGCCCACTTCAGCGAGGAGATCTTGTACTGATTCCGCTGCTTCTGATTCTTCCATATCAATACCGTAATCGTAGGGGCCGGACCAAAGAATCGGCATTTCCTCGAAATTCTCGATAATTGGGGGAGAGGAGGTTTGCCATTCTAGGGTTAAAGCGCGCCAAGGATTACGGCCGGCGGGTTGACCTTTAAAGGCACTCCAGACCATATTAATAGCGAAGGGAATACTCGATATACCGAGAATATAAGCTCCTGCGGTACTAAGAACATTTAAATCCTGAAACTGCACATCATACAGAGCAATACGACGGTTCATACCCAATAATCCCAATTCGTGCATCGGCATGAAAGTTAAATTCAAACCGATAAAACTGAGAACAAAGTGGATACGACCGAGAGTCTCGTTATACATCCGTCCGGTCATTTTCGGGAACCAATGGTAAACGGCAGAAAACAGGGCCATTGCCGTACCACCAAATAGTACATAATGGAAGTGACCGACGACAAAATAGGTATCGTGGACGTGGATATCGAAGGGAACAGAAGCCAACATAATCCCGGTCAAACCACCGATGAGGAAAGAAGACAGGAAACCGATCCCAAATAATAAAGACGTATTGAGACTAAGTTTACCCCCCCAAAGAGTGGCACACCAACTAAAGATTTTAATGCCCGTGGGAACGGCGATTAACATAGTTGCCGCCATGAAAAACATCCGTAACCAGCCGGGGGTGCCGCTGGTGAACATATGGTGGGCCCAAACGATTAAACCCAAGAAACAGATGGTGAGACTGGAATAGGCGATCGCTCGATAACCAAAAATCGGTTTACGCGCATGAACTGGTAATATCTCCGATATCGTGCCGAAAAAGGGCAAAATCATGATATAAACAGCAGGATGGGAGTAAAACCAGAACATATGCTGATAAACCACCGGATCGCCGCCGCCGGCGGGGTTAAAAAAGCTCGTGCCAGCGATTAAATCAAAGGATAAGAGAACGAGAGCAGAAGCGAGAACGGGGGTGGAAAGCAGTACCAGAGTCGATGTGGCCAGCATTGCCCAACAAAATAGCGGCATACTGTACAAATCCATCTCAGGAATCCGCATTTTCAGGATCGTGGTGATGAAATTAATCGAGCCTAAAATCGAAGAAGTCCCGATCAATAAAAGGCTCAAAATCCACAATTCTTCGCCCCATTTGCCGCTAATTAAGCTTAAAGGTGGGTAGGAAGTCCAACCGGACTGGGGTGCGCCGACAAAGAAACTGGATAATAATAGCAGCCCGCCGGGGGGATTAAGCCAGAAAGCCACAGCGTTAAGACGAGGAAAAGCCATATCTTCCGCCCCAATCATCAGGGGAATGAGATAATTGGCAAAACCTGCCCCAACCGGAACGATCCAAAGAAAGATCATGATCGTTCCGTGCATGGTCATGAATTGGTTATATAGTTCCGGGGAGACAAAATCGGGGTCGGGAGTGGCTAATTCTGTCCGCAGCACTTCCGCGAAAGCACCGCCAATAAAGAAGAAAAGAAAGGCAGTCACCAGATATTGAATCCCGATGACTTTATGATCGGTGCAGAAAGTAAAGTAATCGGTCCACTTGCGGTGATGGATCACCTCGGGAACGGTTGCTGGGGTGGTTATTTCCGTTGATGCTGTCATAATACCAAGATTTTAGATGACAAGAAAAATTACATTTGCTACTGATGGGCAACTTGGGCGAGGATTTCAGCGTCGATGCCCATTTCTTCGGTGTAGGGGGTCAAATATTGACTATCAGAGCGATCTTTAGTGGTCATGGCTACAGTTCGATCGCTGTCAACTTCGGCGATCGTGTTATCCTGCACCCATTGGTCGTAATCGGCTTGGGAGTGAACTACAAAGCTAGATTTCATGCCGCCGTGATAGGCCCCGCAAAGTTCCGCACAAATGATCGGATATTGACCAATTTGGTTGGATGTGAACGATAACACCGTTTCCTGTCCGGGGATAACGTCCTGTTTTAGACGCAATTGGGGAACCCAGAAAGCATGGATCACATCTCCCGCTTCCATATTCAGTTGCACGGGACGATTGACGGGAGCGTGCAGTTCTCCGGAAACAATGCCAGTTTCGGGATAGGTGAAGATCCAAGCGTATTGAATGCCTTTAACATTGACCACTAGGGGGGGAACTCCTTCACCATCGTAGGAATTGCCGATACCTAGGGCTACCCTGCGATCGCCGCCCAGGGCCATCATCGTGCCGTGGTGATGACCGTGGTGGGCGATTTCTCCTTTGCCACCCTTGGAAATCAAGGGATCGAGACCGCCGATATTGTTATAAATCTCGAAGCTATAGACGGCAAGGATAAAAACGATTACCGTCGGGATGGCTGTCCAGAAGATTTCTAGGGGGACATTGCCCTCCACTGCCGGCCCGTCGGTTTGATCCCCCGGTTTACGGCGAAAGCGAATCACTATATAGATAATCACGCCTTCAACTATTAAAAATAGTCCCGTGGCGAGGGTCATCATCAGATTAAAGATATTATCTATCTCCTGAGCATCTTCGGAAGCGGCCACAGGCATTAAGCCATGATTTTGGCCATACCAGAGACTAATTAAGGTCAAGGCGATCCCGAATACGAGCGTCAGGATACTGCTGGGAATTTTCACGGTCTTTTCAATATTTTTAATAGTGGCTACTTATTCAAGGCTAAAACATGATTCCCCTATAGATGGGAAATTTAACCAGCATCTTCTGAGAATTTTATCTTTTCTTTGGGATCGTTTTCGGGGAAAGTATTTTAAATAACTAATTTTTATGTTTTATTCTGAGTTTATGTAAACAAATGTAACGGAAATGACCAGAAATCTAAAGAATATCTAAAAGGTTTTACTGGTCGTAAAAAAACTCATTCACAGTGATAACTAACTGGCAAACAAAGCCATGATCTTTGATGACAGACTCCTTGAGAACAGGCAAACCGATGACCGAATCTGTTTTTAACCCGACACCCCTAAGAGAAACTGGCCATATTCAGGTGTGGATGCGCCGCTTAGTCTGGAAAATTGCGATCGCTACTTTCGCCCTCATGGTGGTGGGTGCTGCCACCAGAGTTATGAACGCCGGTTTAGCTTGTCCCGATTGGCCTCTGTGTTACGGTCAATGGATTCCCAGTCAGCAGATGAATCTACAGGTATTTCTGGAGTGGTTTCATCGTCTCGATGCCTCTTTGATCGGGTTTAGCACGATCGCTCTCGTCGGTCTGTCTTGGTGGTATCGTCGCCATCTTCCCCCTTGGCTGTTGCCCTCGGCGATCGCTGCCTTGGCTTTAATTCTCCTGCAAGGAGTCCTGGGAGGATTAACCGTCACCCAATTACTGCGATTTGACATCGTAACCGCCCATTTAGCCACAGCTTTGCTCTTTTTTGCCACCTTAATCGTCATTGCTATCGGTCTGACTCCCTACCGTGGCACAGGTGCGGTCGGGAAACTAACTTGGATGGGAATGGTCGCCACCGGTCTAGTTTATCTGCAATGTCTACTCGGCGGTCTCGTCGGTTCCCGTTGGGCTGCCCATCAGTGTTTAACGGTTTCCCAACTCTGCACCGTGATGAATAGCCACATTATCGGGGTTTTTCCCGCCACTATCTCGGTTTTAACCCTAGTTTTCTTCGCTTGGCGAACTGCCGCTATCCATCCTCTCCTTAAAAAACTAGCTTTTAGCGCCGGGGGATTAGTCGCCCTACAGGTGTTTTTGGGCGTTGCCACCCTGAAACTGCATCTCCAGGTGGAACCCTTAACCATTACCCACCACAGCATCGGTGCGCTATTGGTGGCAACCCTCGTCGCTTTTACCACTTTTGCCCTTCGCGATCGTTCTTTCGCACCTATAAGCCATCTCTAAGGATTTAATCACGATGACTGGAACTCAAGCCCTTCGCCACCACGATAATTTTTTACAAGTCGCTAAAAGTTATTATCAACTCACCAAACCGCGAATTATTCCTCTACTGCTGATTACTACAGCCGCTTCTATGGAAATCGCCTCTAAAGGTCAGGTTTCCCCTCTCTTACTCTTTCTTACCCTCCTCGGTGGCACTCTCGCCGCCGCCGCCGCTCAAACCTTAAACTGCATCTATGATCGCGACATCGATCACACCATGCTTCGTACTCGCGCCCGTCCGATCCCCTCCGGTCGCGTGCAACCCCTCCACGCCCTCATTTTTGCCCTCGTTTTAGCCTCTCTTTCCCTAGCACTTTTTGTCTTTTTTGTCAATACTTTGAGCGGATTTTTAGCAATGACCGGCATCGCATTTTATATGCTGATTTATACCCATCTGCTCAAGCGTCATAGTATCCAAAATATTGTTATCGGTGGCGCGGCTGGCTCGATTCCTCCCCTCGTCGGTTGGGCGGCAGTAACGGGCGATCTCGGTTGGATTCCCTGGATTTTATTCGCAATTATTTTCCTCTGGACTCCTCCCCATTTTTGGGCTTTAGCTTTAATGATCAAGGATGATTATGCAGAAGTGGATATCCCGATGATGCCCGTAGTTAAAGGAGAAGAAGCCACTAGCGAGCAGATTTGGCTCTATACTTTAATCGTCGTTCCTTTCACTTTCCTCCTGATTTATCCCTTGGCTGCCTGTGGTGTGGTTTATGGTGTAGCGGCTTTAATTTTAGGGTTTGTTTTCCTGAAAAAAGCTTGGCGATTAAAACAGAATCCTTTTGATCGGGACATGGCTCGATCGCTGTTTAAATATTCCATTCTTTACATGATGTTATTATGTACAGCTATGGTGATCGATAGTTTACCCATGACCTCTCGTCTCATCGCTACAATTGCCAGTTTATTCTCCTGTAGTTAATCTCAGTTATCGGTTATCAGTTATCAGTTAAGTAGTCGTGCAAAATTAATTTCCTAGTGAAGATAGGCAAAAGGCAAAAGGCAGGAGGCAAGAGGTGGTTAGATATGTGTAATTAATTTTGCTTAGGTACTTATCAGTTATCAGTACCGATCACCGATTACTGTTTACTGTTCACTGAAAATACTCCCCACTCCCCAATTCCCAATTCATAATTCATAATTCATAATTCTCCCATCTCCCCAATTCCCAATTCATAATTCATAATTCATAATTCTCCCATCTCCCCAATTCCCAATTCATAATTCATAATTCATCATTCATAATTACCCCCGACTACTGATTGCGACTGAGGGAGTTAATTCGCTCGATTAGTTGGGCTAAGATTTCTTGTAATTGTCGATCTTGATGCTGGGAAAGATTGATTTTATCACAGCTATAAATAACGGTGGTGTGATCTTTGCCGCCAAATTCTTCGCCAATGCGCGGTAAGCTTAAATCCGTGTGTTGACGCATCAAATACATTCCAATCTGTCGGGCAAAACTAATTTCTCGTCGGCGGGAATTTCCTTTTAGATCGGCGATCGAGAGTTGAAACTTTTCCGCTACTACCGCCATAATAATCTCAGGAGAAGTGGCAATTTTGGCCATTGGTGGATTTAAAACCGGCGCGATATTTTCTACCGTCATCGGCAATCCGGAGATAGAAATATAAGTAGTAGCCCGGATTAATGCCCCCTCTAATTCGCGAATATTAGAAGTATAATTAACGGCAATATATTCGATAACTTCTCTTGGGAGACGCAGATTTTCGTACTCGGCCTTTTTTTGTAAAATTGCCATGCGAGTTTCGATATCCGGTGCTTGGATATCGGCGACTAATCCCATAGAAAAGCGAGAAATTAAACGATCCTGTAAACTGGGCATCTGTTTGGGCAGGCGATCGGAGGCTAAAACTACCTGTTTTCCCGCTTCGTGCAGGGTATTAAAGGTATGAAAAAATTCTTCTTGAGTGTATTCTTTTCCTTCAATAAATTGCAGATCATCCACTAATAATATATCGGCATGGCGATAATGATTACGAAAACTTTCCATACTATCTTGACGGATAGCGGTGATTAAATCATTAGTAAATTGTTCCGTCGATACATAAAAAACCCTAGATTGAGGATATAATTCTAGACGATAATGACCGATCGCTTGCATTAAATGGGTTTTACCTAATCCCACACCACCACAGAGAAAAAGCGGGTTAAATTCCCTCCCGGGTAATTCCGCCACCGCTAAAGCAGCCGCGTGGGCCATACGATTGGTTGGACCGACAACAAAACGGGAAAAATTATATTTAGGGTTAAGTTGATTACTGGGGGATAATTCTGATTCTAAGCTAGTGTTGGGCTGGAAAATAGCGATCGAATCGCCCTGTTGTGCCGTTAGTTGAATCTCGACGGGATAACCGACGATATCCTCGACCACTTCAGCAATTGTTGACAGATAATTTTTCTGAAGATGGTTAAGAATAAAAGGATTGGCAGCCTGAATTACTAAGCGATCGTTTTGCCATTCTTTAACCGTCGCCGTTTGAAACCAAGTCTCGAAAGCGGGACGGGTTAATAGTAATTTTAGACGCTCTAGGAGATTATGCCAAAGTTGTTGGGCGCTGCTATCCACGATTAATTTTGATTAACAAAGTTGCTCTAGTGCTGCTGCGGGGAAACCTTATCAGTTTAGCGAGATTTTGCCCTTGACGATAAAATAATTTTCAGAGGAAAACAATTAATCTTTAGACAGATGACGCAAGTTTTAACAATCACCCAATTAGGAAATCCAATTCTAGAGCAAAAAGCAGCAGCGATCGATAATCTTCTCGATGCTGACTGTCAAAATTTGATCGATTCCCTGATTACCACCGTACAAGCTGCCCACGGGGTAGGAATTGCCGCGCCCCAAGTTGCTCGATCTCTGCGTCTGTTTATCGTTGCTTCTCACCCCAATCCTCGTTATCCCGACGCTCCGATCATGCAGGCCACTGCCATGATTAATCCTCGCATTTTGCAGGTGAGCGAGGAAATGGTCAAGGGTTGGGAAGGTTGTCTCAGTGTCCCCAATTGGCGCGGTTTTGTCCCCCGTCATCAGTGGATTGAGGTGGCCTATTATGATCGCAATGGTCGGGAAATCCGTCAAGTTTTCAGGGATTTTGTCGCGCGCATCTTTCAACACGAATACGATCATCTGGAAGGAATCCTCTTTCTCGATCGCCTTGCTTCTCCGGCGGATTTATACTCGGAGGAAGAATACCATAAAATCAGGAATATTGCTGAATATAAGCGATAAAATCGCAAAATCTGCCTATCTCTTCAAAATAAGTTAAATAACTCAACGGGAATATTTTATCTGGCGACAAAATTTTTGTTGGTAAATCTAAATTTTTTGTTAAAATGATAACGATTATCATTCTAGGAAGCCCAAGATAGCAAACAAACGAACTACTTGACAAGATAGACTAATTATGTAGTAGAACCCTGCCTGCCCTCAATATTTCCGCACCGGAGATAACCCCACAGATGAGGGAATAACCCGATAGCTTTCATTAGTTATCGTCTAGATGCCCAGAAAAATAAATACTCTAGCAAAGGGTATTTATTGACATTGGTAACATCAGAAAACTTTGCCGATCAATTAACTATTGGAGTCCGTAAAAATATCTATGACCTTAGCTAAATCCAAAGCAATTTTCGACAATGATGACTACAATCACTTTCCCGAAGTGATTACCGAACCTAAATCGCCGGTATCGGAAGCCGAGATGATGCAAGCGGTAAGAACACTGCTGTTAGGATTAGGAGAAGATCCCGATCGCGAAGGTTTACGAGACACTCCCAAACGAGTAGTAAAAGCCCTAAAATTTCTCACTTCTGGTTATCAGCAATCCCTGGATGAATTGCTGAATGGGGCAGTTTTTCACGAGGATGCTAACGAGATGGTTTTAATCCGAGACATCGATATTTTTAGCTCCTGTGAACACCATATTTTACCAATTATCGGCCGCGCTCATGTTGCCTATATTCCTAACGGGAAAGTGATCGGTTTATCGAAAATTGCCCGCATCTGTGAAATGTACGCCAGACGACTGCAAGTACAGGAACGTTTAACCGCACAAATTGCCGATGCTTTGCAAGGATTACTACAACCTCAAGGGGTAGCTGTGGTGATTGAAGCGACTCATATGTGTATGGTAATGCGCGGGGTTGAAAAACCCGGTTCTTGGACTTCTACGAGTGCCGTGCGCGGTATTTTTGCCGATTCTGCTAAGACTCGTCAAGAGTTTATGAGTTTGATTCGTCATAGTCCCGATTTTCACTAATTAGTCAGGGGGATCAGGATTATTTGATCGTCCTATCCCCGGTTTTTGCCTAGGTAAAAAACTAGAGCAAAACCAGCTATTTACTGTTTACTTTTTATTTTTAACTCGCTGTTATCATGCTGATTCGTCCCCGTCGTCTTCGTTATACTCCAGCGATTCGCCGTCTTGTTCGTGAAACTGAATTAACCGTTAATGACTTGATTTATCCCCTCTTTATCATGGAGGGAGAAAATCAAAAGGTGGCTATTCCTTCTATGCCCGATTGTTATCGTTATTCCCTCGATTTATTGCTCAAAGAAGTAGTTAATGCTTATAATTTAGGCATTAATGCCATCGCTCTTTTCCCCCTGATTGCCGAAGATAAAAAAGATAATTGCGGCAGAGAAAGTTATAATCCCGATGGTTTAGTGCCAAGGGCAGTGAAAGCGATCAAAAAAGAAGTCCCTGAAATAATTATTATCACCGATGTAGCCCTCGATCCTTTTTCGATTTATGGTCATGATGGTATTGTGGAGGACGGGAAAATTCTCAACGATGAAACCCTAGAAGTTTTAGTGAAAATGTCGCTCTCGCAAGCGGCGGCCGGGGCTAATTTCGTCGCTCCTTCCGATATGATGGATGGTAGGGTTGGGGCGATCCGTCGAGCTTTAGATGCGGCTGGCTATTTAGATGTGGGAATTCTCGCTTATACGGCTAAATATGCCTCTGCTTATTATGGTCCCTTCCGAGATGCTTTAGAATCAGCGCCAAAATTTGGTGATAAGAAAACCTATCAAATGGATGGGGCTAATAGTCGGGAAGCCTTACGGGAAGCCAGTTTAGATATAACAGAAGGGGCAGATATTATTATGGTTAAGCCCGCTCTTGCCTACCTCGATATTATCCGTCGTCTGCGCGATAGTAGTCATCTTCCCGTCGCCGCTTACAATGTTAGTGGTGAATACGCAATGATTAAAGCGGCGGCAAAACAGGGCTGGATTGACGAAAAAAGCCTGATTTTGGAAACTTTAACCAGTATGAAACGAGCGGGGGCCGATTTGATTTTGACCTATTTTGCTCTCGATGTGGCATTAATGAAACAGGAAAGCCGATTTTAGGGTTTTTGCCAGCGAAATTGATAGACATTATCCTGCGCTCCCCATACCTGCCGGCCAAGGCTATCATAACCTCGATCGCTGGTATCCATGCCCTGGGAATGTAGAATAATTGTATTAGTTATTTTCACCGCACCTCTGGCATTCGTGGGACAACCCTGGGGGGGAGTTTCTCCCCGATAACCCCCCGCTATCGGTTTTAAAAACACAGTACACACCGACTCGGCCAAATCTGATACATTTAATTTTCTTTCTGTCAAGTCTTTGTTACAAAAATTAATAAAGTTAGGGGCATTATTTAACTTATAAGCTTTTGATTCCACAGTGGAATTATCGGGGCTAGGTTGAATGACTAAAATTCTTTGACGATAGGGTTGATTTAAGCGATCGATAATTGCCTGTTCCTGATAAAGATAAATACTATCCTGTTTCGGGGAAAAATCCACGGCACAGGTAGTCATTTGCACCTTAGCAATGCGCGGGTTAGTCTGCGCTTGTTGCGTCGTATCCATGACCCCAATTAAATGATTAGCCACCCCTTGCACTTGCGGATTAAGGAGTAAAGATTGAGTGAGAAAAAATCCTAGGGCGATCGAAGTTTTCAGCATGAGCAGAGGCTTGATTCTAGGTTAGTCTCTAATTAGCTTAAACTAATAAGCAGCAAGAGCAAAAATACCCCTTTTCCCATGGCTAATCATCTGGCTGAATCTGAAAGTCTTTACCTGCGAAAACACGCCGAAAACCCGATCGATTGGTGGTATTGGTGTGACAGCGCCCTAGAAATTGCCAGGAGAGAAGATAAACCGATCTTTCTCTCGATCGGTTATTCTAGCTGTCATTGGTGTACGGTTATGGAAGGAGAAGCTTTTTCCGATCGGGCCATTGCCGATTATCTCAATCAGTATTTTTTGCCGATCAAAGTTGATCGCGAGGAAAGACCGGACATCGATAGTATCTATATGCAAGCATTGCAGATGATGGTCGGTCAAGGGGGTTGGCCGCTGAATGTATTCCTAACACCCGATAGTTTAATTCCCTTCTATGGTGGCACCTATTTTCCCGTGCAACCGCGTTTTAACCGGCCCGGTTTTCTGCAAGTGTTGCAATCGGTACGTCGCTATTATGACGAGGAAAAGGAGAAATTAAGCAAATTTACGGCCGAAATGCTGGGCGCACTGCGTCAATCGGCTATTTTACCGCGAGCAGAGACCAATTTAGCCGAACCTTCCCTTTTAGCCACAGGAATCGAGACAAATACGGCAGTGATTCGGGTTAATCCCAATAATTACGGTCGGCCCAGTTTTCCGATGATTCCATATTCTCATCTGGCTTTGCAGGGCAGTCGCTTTGGTGACGATTTTGAGGATTCCCTCCGGCAAGTGGCCTATCAACGGGGGGAAGATCTGGCCCTGGGGGGAATCTATGACCATGTGGGGGGAGGATTCCATCGTTATACGGTGGATTCGACATGGACAGTTCCCCATTTTGAAAAAATGCTCTACGATAACGGGCAAATTGTCGAATATTTAGCCAATTTGTGGAGTGCGGGTAATCGAGAGGCGGCCTTTGAGAGAGGGATTAAAGGCACGGTTAACTGGCTAAAACGGGAAATGACCGCCCCAGAAGGTTATTTTTATGCGGCCCAAGATGCCGATAGTTTTGAGAAGGCCACGGATAGGGAACCAGAGGAAGGGGCCTTTTATGTCTGGTCGGATTTAGAGTTAAGGGATTATCTCTCGACCGAGGAATTGGGGCTGCTGCAGGCTAATTTTACCGTTACTGCCGAGGGGAATTTTGAGGGTCGTAATGTGCTGCAACGTCGGCAAGGGGGAGAATTAGGGAAGGAGATAGAAAATATCCTCGATAAGTTATTTATTCGGCGTTATGGCAGTTCTCAAGCCCAATTAGCTCTTTTTCCCCCGGCCAGAGACAATCAAGAGGCGAAAAACGTCTCTTGGCCGGGACGGATTCCGGCGGTAACGGATACGAAAATGATCGTCGCTTGGAATAGTTTGATGATTTCCGGTTTAGCCCGGGCTTTTGCCGTCTTTAGCGAACCTTTGTACTGGCAAATGGCTACGGTCGCGGCCGAGTTTATTCTCCAGCATCAGTGGTTAGATGGACGTTTTCAGCGCTTGAATTATCAGGGTCAGGCCTCGGTTTTGGCCCAATCGGAGGATTTTGCCTATTTTATTAAGGCTTTACTGGACTTGCAAACGGCTAATCCCCAAGAAACTCGCTGGTTAGAGGCGGCTATCGATCTACAAGGGGAATTTGATCGCTGGTTTTGGGCCGAGGATGAGGGGGGATATTTTAATACTGCTTCCGATCATAGTCTCGATCTGATCGTGCGAGAACGGGGTTATACGGATAATGCCACCCCTTCGGCCAACGGAATTGCGATCGCTAATTTATTGCGTCTGTCGCGATTGACGGAAAATCTAGAATATCTCGATCGGGCCGAAAAGGCCTTGCAATCTTTTAGTACCATCCTCGAAGAGTCCCCCACCGCTTGCCCCAGTTTATTTGTCGCCCTCGATCACTATCGTCACGGTTTCTGTCTGCGGGCCCCGGAAAGCTCGATCGAGCCGCTGTTAAGTCGCTATTTACCCACTGCGGTGTATCGAGTCGATGACAGTTTGCCCCCTAGCACATTTGGGTTAATTTGTCAAGGGTTATGCTGCCTTGAACCGGCGGAAAATTTAGAACAGTTAGACCGACAAATTGCTGGGGTGATGGTGGGTCCGTCAATACTACTCGGTTAAGGTTTTTTCTCTCTGCTCCCCACTCTCCCAGGAAATAGGCTCTGGTGTTTGGCTTTCGTTGGCAACTTCTAACCAGCCTTGCATGGCCTCTTGAAGGCTATTGATGAGTTCATCAATACTATCCCCTTCTGTTATGCAGCCAGGGAGTGCAGGAACTTCCGCCCAGTAACCTCCTTATCGGCGGGAAAAAGGCGTTAAATATCCGTGAGTGGGAATGTCTTTTCTGTGGGACTTTTCATGATCGAGACATCAATGCTGCGGTAAATATCAAGGTCGCCAGTGGGCAATCGGAGACCCTAAATGGACGGGTCGGAAAGCGTAAGACTACCGCTAAGGTAGCAGCATCCTGTGAAGCGTCAACCCCATTGACGCGACTATCCTAAAAAGGTGGCGTGGTGAGGAATCACCGTCCGTTTACGGCGGTGAGGATGTCAAGGTTTCTCC
Source organism: Microcystis sp. 49638_E5 (assembly GCF_021300285.1). Classification (NCBI taxonomy): domain Bacteria; kingdom Bacillati; phylum Cyanobacteriota; class Cyanophyceae; order Chroococcales; family Microcystaceae; genus Microcystis; species Microcystis sp. 49638_E5. Next base: position 92,946 of record NZ_JAJTDH010000013.1, read on the forward strand.
AACTTCAGGATTTACCCCCAAGAAATTGCTTAATCTGGCTGCATAATCAACATAGTCTACCCCCAGAAGTACAGGGCAAATGGTGCTTCCCCACCATTGCCTTGCTGAGGGCTTCGACGGTGAGTTCAGCCGAACCGCCGAACGGTGGGGACTGACGCGGATTCGTTCAACTTTGAGAAAATTGTCGGAAAAGAGATATTAACTCGGAAAGCCATTATACTCAATGATCGAAGACTATTGGCTGGTGATCGATGAACCAAGACAACGAGATTAGTCATTTACTAGACCTCATGCCCGCTTCGGGACGGATGATGACGCGCATTGTCAGCAAACCCGAAAGCCCCAAGGTAATCGAAACTAATTTTCCCCTGCCCTGGCAAAGAGGGGTCAGACCAATTCAAATTAATTTTGACCTCTGGCGGCAATTATCAAGACCCCAACGGGATTTAGTCTTGTTAAGGGCCGTCTGTGTTTTAACGGCAGTAAAATGGTTTAAACCCGATCTCGATCGAGTAATTGCTCTGGCTGGTATCATCGGTTTAACCGTGGAAACCCTACAAACCGATGCCGTCGGTATGGCAGTGGCGGGGGGTTTAACTGCCTTGGCAATTAACCGGATTTGGCGGGAAAAACGCAGCCCCCAACGGGAATTAGACGCGGATGAGGCAGCCCTAAAAGTGGCCGTTAGACGCGGTTACACGGAAACCGAGGCCGCTAAGGGTTTATTATCGGCTATTGAGACTATAGCTGAAATTGAGGGGCGATCGAGTCTCAATTTTAACGAGTTATTGCGCTGTCAAAATCTGAAAAAATTAGCTAATCTATCCTTTGTTGGTGTTCCCGATCAGGTGAGACAATCTTAAAGTCAGTTGTTTTGGCTATCAGCTTTCTTTTTACTGATTACTGATCACTGATCACTTAAATCCCTAACCTTAAAATAACTACTATAAAAATATTTTTCCCCTTGCCCAATGGCTGCAATTGACTCTCTAGAAAAAGCCTTAAAATATCACTTTGGCTACGATCAATTTCGACCGAATCAACGCCAAATAATTGAGGCTGCTTTAAACAATCAGGATTTATTAGTAATTATGCCCACTGGAGGCGGTAAATCTCTCTGTTTTCAGCTACCCGCTTTAATCAAAAAAGGGGTGACGGTGGTGGTTTCTCCCCTAATTGCTTTAATGCAGGATCAAGTAACTGCTTTAGCTGATAATGGTATCGGGGCAACATTTCTCAATAGCACTTTAAACGCTAAACAAGTCAGAGAAAGAGAATCTTTAATCCTGCAAGGGAAAATTAAACTGTTATATGTTGCCCCAGAAAGATTATTATCGCCTAGTTTTTTAGACTTTTTAGCTGTTATTGATAATTACCTCGGTTTAGCCTGTTTAGCAGTGGATGAGGCACACTGTGTCTCCGATTGGGGTCATGATTTTCGCCCTGAATATCGACAAATTAAACAAGTTCGTCAACGCTTTCCCTCCGTGCCAATTCTGGCTTTAACTGCCACGGCCACCCAACAGGTAAGGGAAGATATTATCCAACAATTGGGATTGCGAGATACTTCCATTCATATTGCTAGTTTTAATCGTCCTAATCTTTATTATGAAGTTCAACCTAAAACCAGTAAATCTTATCAGCAATTGTATCAATATATTAAAGGACAAAAAGGGTCTGGTATTGTTTATTGTATCAGCCGCAAAACCGTCGATCAAGTTGCCGAACAGTTACAAAAAGATGGTATTAATGCCCTACCCTATCATGCGGGTATGGAGGATCGGGAAAGAAGCCAAAATCAAACCCGTTTTATTCGGGATGATGTGCAGATTATGGTGGCGACAATTGCCTTCGGTATGGGGATTAATAAACCGGATGTGCGCTTTGTCGTTCATTACGATTTACCCCGCAATTTAGAGGGATATTATCAAGAATCAGGCCGCGCTGGTAGGGACGGAGAACCGGCTAAATGTACGCTGTTTTTTAGCTTTGCAGATGCCAGAAAAATTGAGTATTTTATTAACCAAAAAACCGAGCAAAATGAACAACAGAAAGCCCGCCAACAATTGCGACAGGTGTTAGATTATGCTGAAGGGACTGAATGTAGAAGATCGAGCGTCCTAGGTTACTTTGGAGAAAGTTTTGCGGGTAACTGTGGTAACTGTGATAACTGTCGGAATGGGAACAATTCTGAGGATTGGACAATCGAGGCACAAAAATTTTTATCCTGTGTGGCGCGGACGGGACAAAAATTCGGTATGATGCACATAATCAACGTACTCAGGGGAGGAAAAGGTGAAAGAATCACCCAATATCAACATCATTTATTATCCACTTATGGCATCGGTAAGGATAAAACTCTCGGGGAGTGGAAACGTTTAAGTCGTTCCCTTGTCCAGCAAAATCTACTGGTAGAAACTGAAGACAATTTTAGAATCTTGAAACTTAATCAACACAGTTGGGAAGTGATGCGGAAACAACGTTCCGTGTTTATTGCCGTCCCCCAAAAAGCTAACGGTCCAATCTTGGGAGACGACAATCCCAATATGGTGGAAAGTGATTTATTATTCGAGCGCTTGCGGCAACTGCGGAAAAAAATTGCCGATAGTCAAGGAGTTCCTCCCTACGTTATTTTCCATGATTCTAGTCTGCGTTTAATGGCCCAATCAAAACCCCGGAGTTTAGGGCAGTTTCGTCAAATTTCTGGAGTAGTACACAGCAAAGTCCAACAGTATGGGGATATATTTATAGCGGCAATTAATGATTTTTGTCAGGATAGTCTTCCCTCTACTCAATTCCTCACTCTCCAATACTATCAAGATGGTTTGAATGCGGAAGAAATCGCTCGCAAAAGAAGCTTAAAAGTCTCAACCATCTATGAACATTTAGCTAAATTGCTAGAAGCGGGTTACGAAATTGATATTAATCAGTTAGTCTCTAAAAATAAACAGGAATATATTCGTTTAGCGATTAAAAAAGTTGGCGTTCAATCCCTGAAAACTCTCAAGGAAAATCTGGGAGATAATTATAGTTATGAGGAAATTAAATTAGTTGTTGCTTGGCAAAGACGACTTTAAAAACTATAGGAGAGGGGGAATTATAAATTATGAATTATGAATTATGAATTATTAAGTGGGGAAGTGGGGAAGTTTTTTCAGTGTTGCCAAAGGCACGGCGTAGCCGTCCAGTAAACAGTGAACTGATAACTGATCACTGATAAGTAGGTAGGCGTTAAAAATTATCAGACACCACCCTTATCAAGGGTAGGGTTGATTCATGAATCAACCCTACCTTATCAAGGGGAGCAGGGGGGATCGAACCTAAAATCCATATTAATCGCCCAGCTTAAAATCGCCCCCGCAATTAAAATACTAATAGCAGGATTGAATAGGGGCAGCCAAAGACGCTGAAAAAGTTTAAATCCTAGGGGAATTCCTGTGGATTCACCGATAACAGCCACGGCAAACCAGAGAAAACCCGCTATCACTAAAAACACATCAAATATTAAGATTCTATTCAACCACTTGACAAATTGCTCTTTCATTGCATCAAAAACTTAGGTTATTTATACAGTTTATTCAGGAAAAAGTATAGCACTGTCACCTTAATCCCAAGCTCTCCAGAGCCAAGCTAGTCCGGCAGTAATGATTAAAACTTTGGTTAACCAATCTCCCCAGCGCACATATAAAGTTCTCGTATCCCGTCGATAAATTGTTTCGCTATGGATTTGATATTTATCTAAATCCGATAGCCAAAGGTGATTACCGTGGGGATCGACAAAAGCAGAATAACCTGTATTGGTGGCCCGGGCCATCCATCGATCGGTTTCGATCGCTCGCATGGTATCCTGAGCATGGTGTTGAGCGGGCATGGCGTGGCTATAATGGGCGTTATTAGAAGCAGTAATAATAAATTCGCCTCCCCTAGCAGTTTGACGGCGAAAATGTTCGGAAAAAGCCGACTCGTAACAAATGCCCACAATGATTTTACCGAAAGGACTGTCAATAATTTGATCGGCATCTCCCGGTATTAAATGCGCTTGCAAGGGAGAAAGGCGATCAACAATTCCGCCTAAAATTTCCTGAAAAGGAACGTATTCGCCTAAAGGCACGAGAATTACTTTATCATACCGACTAATCACCTGTCCCTCGCCATCAATGGTCAAGAGACTATTATTATAACCCTTGTCCACCTTGCCAAATGCACCCAACCAGATCGGCGTTTTTTTGGCTAAAATTGCCGAATAAATCGAGCTATTATTGACTAAGTTCTCCCAATAATAGGGTAAGGCGGTTTCAGGAGTTAAGACGGCATCTACTCCTTGATCGGCGAGAATTTGATAACCAGAGGTGTAACCTTCGAGTGCCTTTTGAAATCCTAGGGGCGAAAGTTTAATCGTGTTGGGAATATTGCCCTGAATTACGCCAATTTTTATCCCTAAATCCCTTGACTTTTCGAGCGGTTTATGGTAAACATTCCATCCCCAGAGATGCAGGCTCAAACAAATGAGGAGGGGTAAAGAGAGAAAAGCGAGATTTTGCCGCGATTGACGGATTAGGAGCAAGCTTTCGGCGATTAAACCGTTAACTGCCACAATTGCCGCCGTTATCGTCGTAAAACCCGATAATTTTCCCAATTGCAGAATCAATAAATTATGGGGACTTTGACTATAAGCAAGGGTAGTCCACCAGAGAGGGGATTGACTCCAGAGAGATTCTAACCCACACCAGAGGGCAGTACCGATGAAAACCCGCAGGAGAGCATCCCTAAAAGATGACTGATTAACACTTTTGTTGACATAAAACATAACTAACGTCCAAGTTAGCACGATCGCCGTTCCCCAAAAAGTAATAAACAGCCAACAAAACAGAGCAATTGACAAACTCGCTAACCAGGGGACACCCATCCACGTCATCGGGTGAATTCCCGTGATCCAGAATAAAGCGAGACCATGGTAGGCAAAACCCCAGCCAAAACCGTATAAAAGCTGTTTTTTTAGGGATTTTTCCCCTAATCTCACAATAATCCACAGGGGGACGAGAGAAATCCAAGCGAGTAACCACCAAGAAACCGGCGCTACTGTTATCCCCATCCCCACACCGGCCAAAATTGCCCAGAGAAAACGCACCATCTTTCACTCCAGTCAGGTTAAACTCCTCTGACCTACTAGATCTCAGAGTAGCTAGAGGGAAGACAAAAAACAAGAGACAGACAGAAGTTTTTCAGTACATCTACAATAGATCAGTTAGCGAGTAAAAAAGCCCCTCGATCAGATGCTATGGCACGCTATAGACTCAGACAAACAGGGAGATGGGGAATGTCACCCTTACCCTAAAAGTCTAAACTCGGACTGAATAAATGATTGAATACATGGATAATTTTAACCCCAAAATAACGGCTCTGGCTCTTGTCTTGAATGTTGAGGAAAATCTCGAAGATATTTTTCGGAAAATAGCTAGTATGAGCGCTCATCAATTGCGAGCGCGGCGCTGTTTAATCCTGTTAAGCTCTCCACAGGAATTAAAAGGGGAAATTACCGATTATCTAGAAGTTTTTGCCCATTATGATGAGCTATCACCTTTGGCTGATCAAGAAATAATTAAACTTGATCAAGCTATTGCCGACAATGTAGCGGCCACAGGGAAACCTTTACTAATTAAGGATATAACTCGATCATCATTTGCCAGTGCAGCCAGTTATCCAAAAAGAGCAAATAATAATAGTTTTATATCCGTACCGATTATTCTGAATCAGCAGATAATTGGAGTAATTAATCTCAGTTTTCCCCTAGACAAAAAACATTTTGAACCATTAGATTTAGAAATCTTGCAGTTATTCGCTCAACAGGCTGCCCAATCCCTGCAAATTTTTCATTTGCAAGGGATGTTAAAATCTCGTTTTGTGGCTATGGCAGTGACTAGAGAAATAGCAGAAATTCAGTCCGAACATTCAATCGCTGTTCATCCTTATCCCCCGAAATTAGCCAAAATTGTCGCTAAGGCTTTTTTTAAAGAATTAACTCAGGCTGGTTTTGGAACCCATCAAGTTATTGAGATTGCCAATGAGGTTTTGAATTTACTACAAAAGACTCTTAATAAACATAAAAATCGTCTGGAAGGAAAAGATTGAGCGCTAGTCAAGGGTTAAAATCGACTCACTTGCCACTCCCGTGCTGTCCTAAGAAGTAATTGAGATAGTTAACAGCTTAATTTACTGATTACCGCTGCCATCCTGCCGTCCTAATTCATAGACACCAGAGGCAACACAGGCGAGAATACCGACACTAATCGGCCAACTTTTTCCTAAACTAATCTCGATTAACCAATCGGAGAAACCGCCGAGAATGAGAAAGGGAATAATACTAAAGATAGAGGCATAAAAAGCATTTTGGGATTCTCTGGCGAGGCGAGTTTTTTCAAACTCCTCTAGGGAAGTATAGAGGAAACGCTCGGCAAAATTAAACCAGCGATAGAAAATTTCTATAAACCAATTTCGCACCCCAGCTAACCCCAAATATAATGCTAAAGACCAGAGACAGCTACCGGCAATAAAGGCCGGGGAAATATTGATAGTGAAGGGCAGAAAGTCGATTACCATAAATGAGAGCCACAGAAGTGGTAAATTTGAGCGAACGGCTTGATCGATCTTAACAAGTCTTGACCCTTGCACCAAAAAGATGAAAATTCTTCAGATTGTTCCTTCGATTTCCCTTGTTTACGGGGGTCCTAGTCAAATGGTACTCGGTTTGTCAGCGGCCTTGGCCCAACTGGGCCAAGAGGTGACTATTATTACCACCGATTCCAATGGTGACACGGGACAAGCACCCCTAGATGTGCCTTTGGGGGTCCCTGTTAGTCAAAATGGCTATCAAATCTATTATTTTCCCTGTTCTCCCTTTCGGCGCTATAAATTTTCCCTTGATCTGTTTACTTGGTTGGCTAATAGGGCAAAAGATTACGATATCGCCCATATTCATGCCTTATTCTCCCCAGTGAGCAGTATATCGGCTTTGATCGCTCGTTACCGTCAACTGCCCTATATTCTCCGTCCCCTAGGCACCCTCGATCCGGCAGATTTGCAAAAAAAACGGCAACTTAAACAAATATATGCCAATTTTCTGGAAAAACCCAATTTAGCGGCGGCGGCGGCAGTTCATTTCACCAGTCAGCAGGAGTGTCAAACTGCCGAAAGATTTAATATAAAAACTAAGGATATTGTCATCCCCCTAGGGGTAGATTTTTTTGACCCACAAGCTTTACCAGTAAAGGGTTTTGCTCTTCCCGAAAATAAACCGATCATTCTCTATATGTCCCGTCTTGATCCGAAAAAAGGTCTAGATTTATTGCTGCCCAGTTTAGAAAGGTTGTTAGAAAAAGGCCTAGATTTTCATTTTGTCTTAGCAGGAGGTAATCCCCAGGACCGGGAGTACGAAAATCGGATTAAAAATCAGATCGAGCGGTCAATCTTGGCTAAAAATACAACAATTACTGGATTTGTCACCGGAGAAGTAAAAAATAGCCTCCTCGCTAGGGCCGATTTATTTGTTTTACCTTCCTACTATGAAAATTTTGGCATCGCGGTTGCCGAAGCTATGGCTGCCGGAATTCCTGTGGTCATCTCGGATCGGGTGGATCTGCATCCTGCGGTGGCAGCAGCGGCCGCGGGATGGGTGACAGCTTGTCAGCTTGAGGATTTAACTAATACTTTGGAAGCGGCTATCACTAATCCTAAAATTCGCCAACAACGAGGGAAAAATGCCAGGGATTTAGTCTTAAATCAATATAGTTGGTCAGCGATCGCTGAACAGATGCTAACTGTCTATCAAAATTTAGTCTGAGCTATCGATCGTCCCCTGCTCGATCGAAGTCACAGACGGATTAAGATTTAAGCCATCAGGATAATCAGCACTAAAAATGCCAGTAGGGTTAAACCTGATTGCAGAAAGACGGGGAGTGCAAAAGAATTCATAACAGTGGCTCACTTTCTAGGGACGGCTCTATTCCCAATATACGCTTTCATCTCCGCTAATTCCTCAGATTTCTGTCCGCAATGTCATCATCTCATCATTTAAGTAGGTAGGCGTTAAAAATTATCAGACACCACCCTTATCAAGGGGGGACTATAGGGTAGGGTTGATTCATGAATCAACCCTACTATGAATCAACCCTAGTACTAAGGGGGGATCGAACCTAAAATCCATTTTTAATTTAATTATAACCAGCTACTTATTCATCCCATGGGGAGAATTTGAGGTAAATTGTACTGTATTTAAACTGGGTAGGGAGCATTTTAATACAAATGTACGGAACTTAGTCACTCCCCACCCCGTTAACTTAAGTTTCAGCGCCATGATTATAATTAGGGAATGATAGAAATTCTTAGGCAATAGGATCACATCAGTGTTGATAAATCATCTTTTCTTCGGCGCTTTCCTACCCCTTGATACTCTCCTGTCCACCCAGGGGATTATGGTTATGCTCCTGGCCGCTTATGCTTTAGCCATGTGGATGTTTCTAACTAGCGCCCCAAAAGTTCATACAATCATGGTGACAGATTTGGAGACAGCCCGACAATTTTATGAAGGACTTTTAAATTTGCCCACGGCCGATGTCCCCCTCCATTACTATTACAATTATGAGCAGACGATGGGCAATAATATGATTGACCCATTTTATATGTCTAGTAATCCGGTTGTGACTACTGCCAACACTTCTTTGGGAGATCAACCCCAGGGTTTATGGTATCAGTTAAAGAAAAATACCCAACTGCACATCGTTAGTGGGGCAACCGCAGGTTATAAGGATCGTCATCGTCACGTTTGTTTTGATCACGATTGTTTAGAACAAATTCTGATGCGGGTGGAATCACGACGCTTAAAGTATAAGGTTCGTCGCAATAAACCTTTAAATTTTTTGGTCAAAGATAATGCTGATCGCGTGATTGAAATGGCCGAAGTCTCAAATTAGTTAACGGTAATTTGATTGGGGGCAACCATAACGGTAAATAACTAAACTATGAATGCTCAACTGCTCACAATCGTTTTAATTTCCTTAGGGGTAGGTATTGGTTTAGCCATCCTACTCCTGATTTTAGTCAAGTTAAGACGCTGCAACCAACAGGTAAATAGTATCGTCGATTATCACTCTCTCATCGGTTTAATCGGAGTTGTTCAAATCCCCTTCGATAAAAATAGCAAGGGAAAAGTGCGAGTTAATGTCGGAGATAGTCTGATCGATATAGTAGCGATAACAGAAGGGGAAGAACAATTTAATGTCGGGGATCAAGCATTTATTCTCAGTTGCACAGACAATAAAGTTTTAGTCATTGCGGAAAAGTATATCAGAGGCGATTTGTAATTTCTTCTAAACCAAAGGGTAACTAACTATGAATAGTCAAAATAATTCCTATCTCATCCAAATCAATCCCAATCAATACGACAACAATAATAACAATAGTGCTGGCAATTTATTATTGAATAGTGTTCCCATTGCTTTATTGATATTTCTGGGTATTGGTGCGATTTGGTTTATCAATTCTTTTTTGTGTATTTGTAAACCCAATGAAGTAGTCATCCTGAGTGGGATGAAACGCAAATCAAAAGATAGACAAGATGCAGGTTATCGAGTAGTATCGGGGGGTCGGGCGATTCGTATTCCAATTTTAGAAACCGTTAAACGTATGGATGTCACCACAACCCCGATCAGAATTGAGATTAAAAATGCCTATTCTAAGGGCAATATTCCCTTGAATATAGTGGCAATTGCTAACGTGAAAGTTAGTTCTAAACCTGAAATAGTCGGCAATGCGATCGAACGTTTTTTAGATCGAGATCGAGAAGAAATTATTCGCGTAGCTAAAGAAACTTTAGAAGGAAACTTGCGGGGTGTAGTCGCAACAATGACCCCCGAACAAGTGAACGAAGATCGCCTAAAATTTGCCGAAAGTATTACCAGTAACGTCAGTCAAGACCTGTTTAAACTCGGTTTAGAAATTGATACTCTCAAAATTCAAAATGTTGCCGATGACGTGGATTATCTTAACTCCCTCGGACGGGAAAGAATCGCTTTAGTCATGCGTGATGCTGAAATTGCTGAATCAAATGCCCTCAATGAAGCTGAACAAATAGTCGCGGAATGTGAGGAACAGGCAACCGTGGCTAAAACCCGCGATCAAATTATCATTTTAGAGCAAGAAAACGAGTTGAGAAAGTTAAAAGCAAAACTGGAACAACAGGCAAAATCGGAAGAAGAAATAACTATTGCTGCTGCTAAGGAAAAACGTGCTATAGTTGAGGAAAAATTGCAACAGGTTAGGGCAGAATTGGAAAGATTACGTCTTCAAGCAGATCAAGTTTTACCCGCAGAAGCGCAGCAGGAAGCTGAAACTTTCCGCGCTAGAGGAGAAGCGGCAATTTTTGAAGAAAATGCCAAAGCTGAAGCCTTAGTTAACGAATTATTTGCAGAAGTCTGGCAAAACACCGGCAGCGAAGCAGAGGCAATTTTCTTGATTCAACAGTTAGAAACTATCCTGGAGGAGGCGATTAAAATTCCTAGACGCTTACACCTCGATCGAGTTAATATCGTTGATAATGGTGATGGTAAATCCCTGGCTGCCCTGATCAAAGTCTATCCCGAAATCGTCAATCAATTCCTCGCCAGTGTCCATCAAACCCTCGGTATTGATGTGGTGGGAACTCTCACCAATAAAATTGAAAAATAGCAGTCAGAAAACCTACTAGACAGGCCTTCTAAAATAGATTGTAACCGAGATCGAGCAGGGTTAAAACCGCACTCGATCTCACCGCTAAGAATCCCCGTCTTTTGCAAGCGGGGAGATGTCAACTCATCAATACTTGGGACCCTATCAATCAATTTTCCCGGCCGAAGCAGCATTGACTATAAACTTGCTAAAACCTCTTTAGCGGCGGCCAAAGTCCGTTCGATATCGGCCTCTGTGTGAGCTAAAGAAGTAAAACCAGCTTCAAACTGGGAAGGAGCTAGATAAACGCCTCTTTCCAACATTCCCCGGTGAAAACGACCGAATTTAGCCACATCGGCCTTTTTGGCATTTTCATAGTTATGCACGGGGGAGCCGGTGAAAAACATTCCGAACATGGCACTGATATGACCTCCAGAAACGCTATGACCAGCATCTCTGGCCACTTTCAGCAGCCCTTCAGTTAAGGATTTGGTCACTTTATCGAGATATTCGTAGGTGCCGGGGCGCTGGAGTAACTCGAGGGTTTTAATTCCCGCCGTCATAGCCAAAGGGTTGCCGGATAAGGTTCCCGCTTGGTACATCGGGCCGGCCGGAGCCACCATCGCCATAATATCAGCCCGACCGCCGTAGGCCCCCACCGGCAGCCCACCGCCGATAACTTTGCCCAGGGTGGTTAAATCGGGGGTGATGCCGAATTTTTCCTGAGCGCCACCGTAGGCGATGCGGAATCCGGTCATTACCTCATCAAACATTAATAGGGACCCGTATTCCTTGGTTAATTCCCGCAATCCTTCTAAAAAGCCAGCATCCGGCACGATAAAGCCGGCATTACCCACCACTGGTTCTAAAATCACCCCGGCGATAGAGTCGGGATTTTCGACAAAGAGGGCTTTTACCGCTTCCAGGTCATTGTAGGGAGCGGTTAAAGTGTTGTTAGTGGTGGTTTTGGGAACCCCCGGCGAGTCGGGTAGGCCCAGGGTGGCTACACCAGAGCCAGCTTTAACGAGGAACATATCGGCGTGACCGTGGTAACAGCCCTCGAATTTGATGATTTTATCCCGGCCGGTAAAAGCCCGCATTAAGCGCAGGACGGACATACAGGCTTCGGTGCCGGAATTGACAAAACGCACCATTTCAATGCTGGGAACGGCATCAATCACCATTTCAGCGAGAATATTTTCTTGAACACAGGGAGCGCCGAAACTGGTTCCTTTATCTAGGGCCTGGTGTAGGGCGGCAATAACTTCGGGATGGGCATGACCACAGATAGCCGGCCCCCAAGTTCCCACGTAGTCGATGTATTCGTTACCGTCCACGTCGCGAATATAGGCCCCTTTGACGCTTTCAAAAACGATGGGTTGCCCACCGACGGATTTAAAGGCCCGCACGGGGGAACTTACACCCCCCGGCATTAATTTTTGAGCGGCTGTAAAGATTTCTTTCGATTTTGTTGTTTGATACGAAGATGTGCTAACCAATCCTGTCTCCTTGTCTATTTGAGTCTATCGATTCCGGGGAATGCCCGGAGCTTTGTTTTGTTAATTTCCTGCTGCTTGTTCCATTTTAAAGATCACCAGCCTACATTTTACGCAATTTTTTTTCTAGGGAGAGCGCTGGTCGGCTCAAGTCTCGCTCTTCTTGACTTGTAGCTTGATCCTTAACAACTTAAGTAGCTGGTTATAATTAAATTAAAAATGGATTTTAGGTTTGATCCCCCCTTGATCCCCCCTTGATAAGGGGGGTGCCGATCCCCCCTTAATCCCCCCTTGATAAGGGGGGTGCCGATCCCCCCTTGATCCCCCCTTGATAAGGGGGGTGCCGCTCCCCCCTTAGTCCCCCCTTGATAAGGGGGGCATCTGACAACTTTTAACGCCTACCTACTTATGTAATTGGCTGAGAAGGGGCGAAAATTTCACTTTTGACAATTTTTCCACAATCTTTTTAGAATTGCCAGAAAAACCTAGCAATGGGCGAAGTTATTGCTATTGATAGATTTTAGCCCGGAAAGAGCGATCAAAAAAAGCTCAGGTTTTCCACAGATTTTCCACAGGGGAATTCTTGCTATTATTTTTTAGCGTACAAAAAAACTATTCCTGCTATGAAATTTACCAGTAGTCAAAGCGAACTCAACAGCAATTTATCCCTAGTTAGTCGGGCCGTTGCCAGTCGTCCTACCCATCCGGTGTTGGGAAATGTTCTCTTTTGTGCCGATGAGGAAAAGGGCGAAATTAGCCTGACTGCTTTTGATTTGAGTTTAGGGATTCGCACCAGTTTTCGGGCCGAAGTGGTGGAAGGGGGCAAAATTACCCTGCCGGCAAAATTGCTTAACGATATTGTCTCTCGTTTGGGAGAGGGGGAAATCACCATCTCTGTGGAAGAAAACGAGAATGATGAAGAGCATAGTCTCGCTTTCCTGAAAACTGCCTCGGCACAGTTCCAAATTCGCGGCATGAAGGCCGATGAGTTCCCAGAATTGCCCACGGTGGCCGATGGAGAAATTGTTAATTTACCTATAGTTGCCTTGACAGAGGGACTAAAAGGTGCATTGTTTGCCGCTAGTGGCGATGAAACTAAACAGGTGTTGACGGGGGTGCATTTAACTAAAACCGTCGATTGTCTAGAATTTGCCGCTACGGACGGTCATCGTTTAGCGGTGGTACAAACTCCCCTAGAGGAGGTGGAAAGTGCCTCTGGTGGCTTTAATGTCACCATTCCGGCCCGGGCCCTGCGAGAATTGGAAAGAATGATGGCAACAAAACAAAATATCGAGACTATTACTCTGCACGTGGATGATTCTCAAGTCATCTTTGAAATGGGGGAACAGAGGTTAACCAGTCGTAAGTTAGAAGGGGCCTATCCCACCTATAATCAGTTAATTCCTAAATCCTTCGAGCGCTCTTTGGTTTTAGACCGCAAACAATTAATCCGTTGTTTGGAATTAGTGGCGGTTTTATCGGACCAAAAGAATAATTTAGTCAAGTTTAGTCTCGATGGCGAGAATAGTCGTTTATCCCTAGCGGTGGAATCTCCCGATTTAGGTAGCGCCAAAGAGTCCATGGCGGCGGAAATTCAGGGAGAAAGTGGCGATATTGCCTTTAATGTTAAATATTTAATGGACGGTTTGAAGGCTTTACCCAATAATGATATCCAAATGCAGTTAAATGCTAGTACCCAACCGGTTATTTTTACCCCCTTGGGAGGTTTAAAGATGACCTATTTGGTGATGCCGGTACAAATTCGTCAGTAGTTCTGACTTAATTGGAACTGTGGGATCTGTTTTTAACCTATCCCATTTTTGATTGTAAGTAGCTGGTTATAATTAAACTGAAGATAGATTTTGGTGTCGATCCCCCCTTAATCCCCCCTTGATAAGGGGGGTGTCGATCCCCCCTTAATCCCCCCTTGATAAGGGGGGTGTCGATCCCCCCTTAATCCCCCCTTGATAAGGGGGGTGTCTGATAGTTTTTAACACCTAACTACTTATTGAATCCTGTTTTCTCGCCAAAGGATTGGGTTTATTTTCTCTATTTTGGCGATATACTGTTGATAATTGAACAAGTTAACGGATTGAATTGATATGTTATTATCTACTCCTGAAACAATTCAGCATATTCTTTGGCAAGGGCAACTAGAATTGGATAGCGAAGAAGAGGAAGAAAATTTTAGATTTATGTCACCTCCCTCACGGACCAGCTATGCACCAACTGTTAGCATCGGACAACCAGAAGTTTGGCCATTAGCTGAACTTTATTCTGGTGCAATTCCCTCTTGGTTAGAGGTAAAACAGAATGAGGCACAGTTTTTTTTAGTCCGTTTTGCCTGTTCTCTTCGTAATAGTGGAGAAGATAGATTTCAAATTACTCAAGCTAAATTTTCTGTTGATTTACTGCCCGATAATCAACAAAACCGGGCTATTGCTTTTGATCTATATCCGTTAGAAATCAATCAGGAAATCAAGCGTAACTGTAAAGTTAGTCTGTCCCCCAATATCAAGTTTAAGGAAGCTCAGGCAAGTTTAGGAGGCACAGATTTTGCCCTAGAATACCCCGAATTACAACCAACAATTATAGCCACAGGAGTTGGGGAATATAAGGCTGATTGGGAATATCGAAAAGCACAGGGAAAAGGAGTTCAAGGAAGTAAATTTATGCACATGATTGTCAAAGTCCCTAATAATATGCAATTGGTGAGGACTAAGTTAAATTTAACTGCCCGCTTGGAACAAAATGGTAATCCCTTAGTTAAATGGCTTTTTAAAACTGACATTAAAAAAGTGCCAAGCGATTGCTTAATAGTCAATTTAGTTAGCTAATATTTACTTAATTCCCACATCAATAAATGCTTGAGAAATAGCATCTAATTGAACCTCTATATGAGGAGAGGGTGCTAGTAATCGCTGTGCTTGTTGTTCAAATACTCTACGACTATATAGGAAGTTGTTGAGCACAGAAATAGATTCCAGAACTTCACGGAATAGCTTAAGAGCAAATTCGCCATTAAAAAGAGGCTCTCCATCGATGAAAGTGTTATGAATTGTCATCAATCGATAAAAAGCATGACTATGAATCAAGGAAAGTTCATGATAATTCTCGGCCGTATTCCAATCAATTTGTCCATAGACAGACCCTGCATCTGTAAACCTTAAAGAAAGTAATGTATCTAATCGTCTCAGGGATCCAGTTCCTTCTTGAAAGTTTTCTCCCACATCCCACAGCCAATTATGAGGATTATTCCAATAAAAACCATCATCCCTATGATAGTTACGCACTAAAACCGCAAATATATCACAAAAAGATTCTTCAAGTGCATTTTTTTCTGAAAACTCATCATCTTTCCGTCGTATTTTTTCTGGAGACTGACTATACTCACTATTAATTTCTTCCTTAATTTGCTGAATTAAACCATGACAAAATTCATGAGCTACTGCTGTGATATCGGTTCCATAGGAACGGTTTCTGCCATCAATTAGTCTTTGTGCAAATAAGGCTCGTTTTGTGTACCATGCGGCAGGGCAAAAGCGATGCTTTATGCTGGCAACATTAATGATAGCTTCATATCTATCTAGTGGCTTGAATTTACTGGTGGGACTGTTGATAAACTGGGCAACGGTTTCAACATTATTGCGAGCTTGTTGGCAAGAATCGTGACAAGGATCATCGACTAATGAGTGGTCAGTGAGAGTGATATTAGAGGAATAATCTCTATATCTCAAATTATAAGTTTGTGGAAGCCCGCAGTTACCATTAGATGGTGCGCCATGGCATTCTGTGCAGAACATGAGTTTTTGCCCCCGATAAATTTATAAGTTTCAGTCAGTGGTTAAGTAATTAATCTTGTTAGAAAGTCGCCCAATGTGTCAAGATGGTAAAATTTCCAGAATTTAGGCAAAGCAAAGCCACAAAAAATGGATAAAATACCCATGTAAGTAGCTGATTATAATTAAATTGAAGATGGATTTTGGGTTCGATTCCCCCTTAATCTACCCTTAATAAGGGTGGTGTCGATCCCCCCTTAATCCCCCCTTGATAAGGGTGGTGTCTGAAAGTTTTTAACACCTACCTACTTATTTCCTGTTAAAAAGTGAGTTATATTTGAATAATGCAAAAAAAGTTTACCAAAACCAGCCCAATAGTTAGGGATATTTGGGTAAATATCTCCAAACGATAGACAGTTTGGCAGTAGGTTATGGACAGAACCCTTTTAGCAGAAGGTTCTCAAATTTGAGAGTTCGAGGATTATCTCCCCTGTGTGGGCATCTATCACATAATCAGTTAATTCCAGTGATGTTCCAACAGATTTTCCGCCACTGGTTGGAGCCATAACTTTAATGTTCGTAACATAAACAAGTCTCCATTCACCTAGCTTGTGACTGGAGCCATTAGAAAAGTGTTTGAAATAATAGTAAAGCTGGGGATTAATATCACAATGCTCTAGGGCTTCTGGGGAAATAGGCTCACCCTTCTTAAGACAATATTTGTAGATCGAATCTTTTAAATCTTCTTCAGGAACTTTCGGATTTTTGTCAGGAAATCCTTTTTTTACAGCTTCATCTTGAGCAACTTCAGACGAGTTTGCAAACAAAAATTTATTGTCTTCGTCTAAATCAACAATGATCGAGGAGCCGTATAAAGGGATACCTTGGTATCGGAGGCGATATTTGAATTTGGATGCTTGAGTAAATTTCGATTGATACTTATCTACAAGTTCAAATTCAACCAGCAAACCCGTGGACAATCGGACTTGCTGAGTGTTCCTCGGCTCGGGTTTGGGCTGAAGGCTTTTGGGCTGAGAGCCAGTGAAGCTGCGAAGCTCCTCTCCTGCGCCACCGGGCGAGTCTGAGCCGGACAACTTAATGGCTATATCTTCTAATTCAGTTGTTTTTTTCTTTTCTAACTGTTTTGGCATTTTACAATCACTGCAAAGGTGTTACAAAGTGTTACAAAAACGGTATAAAACATATCACGTCGTCCAACTATGTTCTCAAAAAACCGAACAATGGTCAAGATGTACATACTCTTCATGTATTAGCGTAGAAAATGCACATATAAAAAGCCGCCCTTACCAGTTCAGTGATGGATACCCTATCGGTCTCTTCCGTCATCAGCAACCTCTTTCCTGCAATCATCTACAGGGTTGCACTACAAAGGCTAACAAACCAATTACCGATAATTTTAACAAGGTTTACAAAAATTAATGCAGATTTTTTATGCACATCCCCCAGATTAGCCTGTATTATATGAACATAACTATTGATCAAAACGGGCATCTAGGGCTGAATCATCAGAGTAACATCTAAACCTATGAGCGATCTGGACACAGAAAATCAAAGACAAAGCGATGAAGACCGACAAAGAGATGCTGCGGTGTATTTGCATCTCCTCAACAATTTGACCGATTTGGACATTAGTGAGGATAGTCCCAAACCGAATGAGTACAAAATAGCCAAACAATGGCGACAAAATCGCATTTTTGTCCGGCGAGTGCTGCGTTCGGTGATGGGAGAGCGTTACCAAGAAAAGGAACGCGAGGAGCGGGTACCCAGTTTAAGCTTGGGGAAATTAGTTACTATTCTTAGCTCACTGGAGGCTTATTGGCAAGGAGAGTCAGCCAAAAATAAGGATAGCTTAGCCCAAAAAATGATCAATAAGTTTACCCAACAAGAAAAAGAACGAGTTCTCAAAAAATATGCACAGTTATCTCTGGATGAAAGGGATAAATTGAAATTACTTGTTCATCCCGAAGCTGGTTTACTTGAGCAGTTAAAAGAGATCATTACCGATGAAATACAGCAGGATTCCCTAGACGTTGTTAGCTTTTATAAACAGGCCATTAATCTATACAGTTCCCAAAAACAACAACACAGTTACCTAAAATCTCTTGACCCAAATGATAATCAAAATCTAGATGAATCTTTAGGTAATCAGATTATAGAGTATATTCAACCCCGATTAAAAAAATATTATCAGCATTTATCAACAGGCTCGGAGCAGGAAATTATCAAGGATTTGGTTGATAAGATTTTAAGAGAAGTGAGCCGGACAGAATTTCAAGCTGGACTCAGACAAATTAAAACTGTTGTCGGGCAATGTCCAGATTTTGTTAAGAATAATTTAACTAGCGATTCCATATCCAATCTCTTTTTGGAAAGCCTGAGCAATTCAATTATCAAAAATAATTTATTAGGAGATAAATTTCCCGTTTATATCGACTATTTAGAAATTGAGAAAGTCAAACCTCTGCCCCTAAAATTATACCGAGGCAAAACAGGTTTAATCAATACCGATTTTCTCGATGATCCTGAAGACGAAAATGAGTATTATGCTCAAGGATTAGAAAAACAGATAGCTTATAGGGTGCGAGTGTATTTTTATGTCTATCCCCCAGAGAACTGGAAACCAAAACCAACCTTAGAAGAAAAAGAAATCAGCCAATTTTTCAAGCAAGAAGAATCAAACAGTCGATTAGAATTTTGTGAAGAAGTGGTAGGTGTGGGCAGTCCTATCGCTCATATTACCACCGCAATTAATCGATTTTTGTTTGAGGGGATAGATATTTTGAAAAAGCAAGGCTATCTACCTGTCACCCAAAAAATAGTCAGTGAAGATAAAGTGATTGGCAATACAAGAAATAGTGCTGTTTGGTCTTATTCTCTGGTTAAGTTATGCAAACAGGAAGATGTGAAAAAATCTCTAGAAGGTGAAATTAATTATAATCAAATTGTCGCCGATCAAGAATTAGCAACAGGAGAATTTTATGGATTTGATCTTCTAGAATCTGCCGCTAAGTCTGCCCTTCACGCTCGACTGAGAGCCATTGAAAAAACGGCAATTAATTCTCAGCAATATCTACAACAACTTTGTCAGAGAATTGAGGAAAAATATATACTAGAAAAAGCAGAAAAATGGATAAAATTCTACCCTTTCTCTCTCAGGGCTATGCAAGATTATTTAGAAAAAAAGCTGTTTAAGGATAAATATCGCAATTGGGATGAGAGAAATTTCAAGGAAGTTAATAATAATCAAGCTTGGAGTAGGGTGGCCTATGAAGCACATTTGGCAATTATTCAAGTATATCTTCAAGAGGGTCTCTATCGTATTGCCCAAAAATATCTTGAGGTTATTAAACCCCATATCGAAAAGGGACGACTAGACGATAAACTATTAGTTAGTCTCTACTATATCTGTCTATTTGATTATCATTTTTATACAGACCTTGAAGATGAGGAACGTGACCATCAAGAAAGGGGTTCTGCAATTCGTAAAGCTGAAGAATATTTGAACACTGCTGAAGAATATTTGCAGAAATATTTGAAAGAATACGCAATCATTGGTGAATACTCTCAAACTAATGCTCATCCTTTTTTCTATTATCTATCTCGTATCTATTCTCACCGCGCCAAAATTTATATCTTTTTCCCTTACATTGCTCAATTACCCAATCCCAAAACTCATTTATTAATTGAACCTCTTCGTCTCTTAGAAAAAGCTCGTATTTATGCGGCTAGAGACGGTGATGCTAATTACTATGCTTACTGGACAGTGTATCAAATTTGGTCTTATTTAATCACCGCCTATGTCGGAGACACCAATCGATTAACGGAAAAATTTAGCCGCCAAAATTGTCTAGGATGGGCCGAACGTTTAATTAAAAATGCTCTTGATTGTTATGGAGAGCGAGGCAGAAAATCTTATCAACAGATAAAAAATTATAGTGGTAAACAGAAAACAGAGTTTAGTGGATTAAAACCGGATTCGACTATTATATTTTATGAGCAATACAATGATATTTATGTGCAAACCATTCCCCCAATTATTGAAATCGGAAAGGGTAGCAGCCACTTAGACGAGTTTTATCAAAAAACTATTGAAATCGGAAAGGGCAGCAGAAACTTAGACGAGTTTTATCAAAAAATTCAAAAAACATTTAATGAATCTAGTCAATCTCAAGAAGAAATTACACAGCCAACTATGCCAGACAATCCAGACAATAAAGCTTCTTCATTTAGTATTGAAGAAATATTTGGTATTCAAGAAAAAATTATACAGCTACCCATGTCAGCATTAACTTACCTTGACTCAAATTCAGATAATAAAGTTTATTTATTTGGTATTCACGCTAGTCTTCTTTTATTTGGGTTGGGACTGGTGGAACTTTGTAAAGATAATCAGGAAGAAGGATTAGAAGAACGTATTCGTATGGCGATGAAAAGGTTTACTTTAGGAGCGGCAATTGCATCTGAGGGAACAGTGGATGAAAAAAGAGGAGAAAAAACCTATCTTCAGCGAATATTTACCGAGCAAAAGCCAAATAAAGGTCAAAAAATGCCCGAAGATTTTCAAATTAGAGGCTTATATCCTCACCGGTTAACTCAGTTTACCGCTAAAGGGAAAATTTTTGCAGCAACCTGTCGAGTAATTCTCCTTTTGTATAACTACGAAAAATATAGTAGCTATTGGCCAGAGGTCGCCTATCTTTTGAATGATTTACACGATGCTCAAACTATTATAAGATCGAATAATCCTGATTATTCTTTGGGACAAAATCGCTATAGTGGTCATCTAGAACAACAATTTAAAGGGGTTAAAAGTTACTTGGAAAGTCAGAAAAATTCTGGCAAATCAGGTTCTTTAGAGGAAATTAGAAACAGAATTGTCACTGATATATTCAAAATACTTCGCGGCGACAAAGTGTAAGCTGCCCACCCACTTAAATTACTTGTTGAGATGAGGCACTCTTGCAACAGTAAAGGGATTGGGGGAGATTCAGCCAATCTAAGGATAGGGGGGTTAAAATGCGTCTTAGCTTAAAACCCCAGATCCTGCACCCTAACCCCACCAACAAACTTTTTCAGCAGACCCTAATTAATACCAATTATCCATCGACCGGAAAATTGAGGCATCGGGGAACACAGTGGGATTACCACTAGCGTCGATTTTTTGCCGTAATTCTCGCAGTTGTTGATTGCCGATGAGAAAATCACTTTCTACTAATTGATAGGGCAGTACATTATTATCTAAAGCATACACTGCCGTGATGCCAGCAGCTACCCCAGAAGACCACTCGAAGGAATGGACACGATAGGCGGCCGCGGCAATATGACTGAGAGCGATACTTTTACCCGCTATCAGTAAATTATCGATTTTTTGGGGAATTATAGCCCTTAAAGGTATCTCAAAAGGATAAGCTTGGCCCTGTCCCTGTCTTTCTCCTGCTTTTTCTGTATTACCCGGTTTTTCGGGGGGATGTTCCGTCATGCAGGGATGAAAATCAATCGCATAGTGACCGATACCGACGGAATCGGGGTAAATGGTAGAGCGCTTGCGTTTAACGGCCTGATCGGGGGATAATGTGCCATCAAGTACGGAAAATCCCTCTAATCCTGCCAAGGTGGCAATTAAGCGCCGATATTCTGCTGGAGAAAGATTTTGACGATAGAAATCGCTTTGAAAATTTTGTCGGGAAATATCGATTTCTGTGACGGTAAAACCAGTGGGGAAAGTCAGGGAAGGACGACCGATAATCCGTCTTGCTTCCCGAATATAGGGATATTTTGACAAACCATGGGCAGTTCCCATGGGAGAATCAAAACCAGACAGATAACGGTTATTCAAATGGGGAACTTTTACCCCGTCCCCTAACTGGGAATCGGTGATCCCTTCTACTAACCAATAATAGTAGGAAATGGCGTGTTCTTCGCCCCTTGCGAGGGTTTCTGTGCGTAATCCTCCCATCCATCCCCCCGGAGATAACTGTCCTAACTCTTGCAACTGTTCACGGGTGTAGATAAAGTTATCCTTGGCAGTCCCCGGACGATAATCATTTCCCCAGGTCCAATTCTGCATGGAAATGTCCCCCGGGACGGGTTCGGTAAAAGTAATTCCCCCAAAGGTTTTCTCTTTACCCAGTTGTGGACTCCAGATACGACGATAGGTGAAAACTAGGTCAAAATCGGCTAATCGCGGCAATTCATAGCTAAAATAGGGGGCGTAGCGTTCATAATAAACGGGTTTCTCGTGGGTTTGTGGTTTTTCTGTTTCCTCCATGGCAAAGGTATAGGTAAAGCCTTGGGTACAGTAGGGGTCGCCAGTGACGCTAGAGGAAGAAGGTTCGAGATAACTGCGCTTATCGACCCCTAAACGGTAGGGAATATCTGATAATCCGATGATTTCCCCGGTTTCGGTCGCTTCAATCACATACCAATCTGCTAATTGATTCGGTTGGGAGGATTTGGAGACAAAACGGAGGATTTTTTTATCAAAACGGGGAGAATTTTCGTAGCGATAGATATCCTCCATTTTTTGCGATAAAAACTCGGTATTTAGGGGAGGAGTACCTTTTGCGGGACTATGTTGAATAGCAATTACACTGGTAATCTGTTGACCGGTGCCGCGATTGGGTAAAGTTTCAATATTTAATTCTTTGACTACCGTGGAGGGAAACCATTTCAGGGTTCCTTTGCCTTTTTTGGCAGCATCTTCTAACTGTTGAAATAATAATTTATGTCCATCAAAAGGGAAAAAACAAGACCCACTTACCCAACATTCCCCGGGGTTGCGTTTGCCGTAATGCTTTCTAATTCTTTCCCTAAATTCTAGATAACCTTTCGGGAAAAATAATTTTTCTCTTTGTGTGCGTCTTTCATCTAACGCTGAGGTTCCTTGAGAAGATATCTGTCCCCCCACCCAGTCGGTAATCTCGGTTAAACAGACGGTTTTTCCTAATAATAAAGCTTCGTAGGCCGCACCGGCACCGGCTAAACCACCACCCACCACCAGAATATCACAGCCGACGGTTTGATCCGGTTCTCGCGGAGGGGCTGCTAGGGTGAGGGGAGTGAAAGCTTGCAGGAGAAATAATCCCAGAGAGAGGGATTTGAGGGGAGTAAAGTGATGATTGAAAATTTTAGGGGACATTATTGACAAATATCAATGTTGTGACTGAGAGTTTCCTCTTTATTTGAAGAAGTAGCCAGAGAATCTGTTCCTGAAATCCTGATGGTTTTTTTGGGCGATATTGAGAACTTTGTAGCTTGATGCTGGCTTTTCAAAGATTATACACCTTCAAGCTGACAATCGATCGCTTTTCTGGAAATGTCTTGACAAAATAGAGATAGCCTGATTCGGTGTCATTCCCTTTGTTATTCCCTGTAATCCTTCCTAAGTTAAATGCAAAACAAATCCGGGTAAGACATCTTCCCCGGATAAAATCGCAGGTAAATTAATAATTTCCACACCGTCATTTAGTCGGTAGATTTCCACCTGCTGCTGTTGAGGATTAATCAACCAACCCAAACGTAAACCACTGGCTAAATATTCGCGCATCTTTTCGCGTAAAGAGGTTAAGGAATCAGTACGAGAACGTAATTCAATCACAAAATCAGGACACAAAGGGGGGAACTTTTCTCGCTCTTCTGCGCTTAAAGCTTCCCATCTCTCCCGTTTTATCCAAGCAACATCAGGAGAACGATAGCCTCCCTTTGGTAAACGAAAAATTGTCGAAGAACTAAACACCTCACCAAGTTGAGTTTGCTCGTTCCATACCCCCACTTTAACAATCAAATTAGCTTCCTGTTTACCAGTATTTCCACCCACGGGAGGCATAATTAATAATTCTCCTTTTTGATTACGTTCTAAATTCCATGTTTGATTAGCCTGACAGAGATGATAAAATTGTTCATCAGTCAAATTAACTGTCTCTAGATTTAACACTACAGTTTCCATCGCTTCTCCTTCTTGCTACTTTATAAGAATGGCTATATCATTGGGTGCATCTCAACCTATTTACCTAATTGACTCTCTAAAAATTCTGGACAATTGGGGTTAGTAGTGTCTAGGGAAATTAGATAGGGTTGTTCTTTTTCATGAAAAGGTTCTGTTTGCTCAATTTGGGCATTTAAAACCTCGATAGTAGCGTCAGAAATATCACCTTTTCTAGCGGCAATCCGTTGTTTTAAAACTTCTATCGGTGCGTGACAATGGACAATATGAAAAGGAATCTGTAAATTTTGGGCATAGGTTAATAAGGGTTCTCGCCAAGCATATTTATCGTAGCGTGCATCGAGAATAACCGGATAACCTAAAGTTATTAAAATTCGGGCTAATTCCGCCAGTCTAGCGAAGGTTTTTTGACTCATTTCGAGACTATATATGTCTAGACTTCCTGTTTGATTTAAGTCAATTCCAGCCAAATGTTTGCGAACTGCATCGGAACGAATCTGAATAGCATTAAGATTTTTAGCAATTACTTTCCCTATGGTACTTTTACCCGATGCAGAAAATCCCGACATCAGAATTAATCTCGGTTTCTGCGGTTGTGTGTAATGCCAAGCTAATTGATAATAATCCTGTGCATTGGCTTTAATTTTCTCGGAAAAAGTGTCACCATCAAGCAGAAAACTATTGACTTTTGCCCTCACATATGCTTGTCTGGTCAGGTAGAGAGGCAAGACTTTTAACCCCTCCCAGTCGGCGGTTTGTTCTAAATAAGTATTGACAAATAAATTAGCGAAATCTTCTCTCCCTCTAGCGGTTAAATCCATCGCTGTAAAAGCAATATCATACATGACATCAACGAAGCGAAAAGATTCATTAAATTCTATGCGATCAAATAATTGTATTTCTCCCTGCCACTGACAGATATTATTTAAATGTAAGTCGCCGTGACATTCGCGAATCATCCCTTTTATTTGTCTTTCCTCTAACCAATCTCGGTGTTCTGCGAAGAATTTATCTGTATAAGCTTTTGTTTCATCGTATTGTTTTTGGGTTTGGACAAAATTAATATATTTCTCGGTTTGTTGGTAGTTTTCATCAAAAGCTTGTTTAACAATTTCCAAATTGCCAAATTTAGTAATATAGGAATTAGTCACAGCTTGCCGATGAAATTGCGCCACTTTTTCAGCCAAAGATTTTATAGCTTTTTCCGTTAGTTCTCCCCGTTCAAAAATTTTACTCAGTAAACATTCTTGGGGAAACTGATTCATTTTTAAGATGTATTCGATCGCCCTTCCTTCTCCATTTAAACTTATGCTACCCTGTTCTTCATTAATTGACAAAACTTCCAGATAGATATTAGCGGCAACTTTTTTATTTAACTCTAGTTCCTGTTCTAGATAATATTTTCTCTTTTCTAAAGTGGAGAAATCTAAAAAATTATAATTAACCGGTTTCTTGACTTTATAGGCATAATCTCCTGTCAAGAAGATAATTGAAGCATGGGTTTGGATAATTTCAACGGGAATTTTGACAGAATGAGGATAAAAGTCGGGATTTTTTAATTCTTCGATTAATTGGTTGCTATCCATAGCAAGAACTCCTCTGGGGTGCATCTTATTTTTGTAAATCTACTAAGTTGGGATTTTTAAAGGGAACCCCTCGGTTAAAATTGGGCGTTATTTCTGATTTTAAGTAGGTAGGTGTTAAAAGTTGTCAGATGCCCCCCTTATTAAGGGGGGATTAAGGGGGGATCCCCCCGCCTATCGGCACCCCCCTTATTAAGGGGGGATTAAGGGGGGATCGGCACCCCCCTTATTAAGGGGGGACTAAGGGGGGATCGGCACCCCCCTTATCAAGGGGGGCAGGGGGGATCGAACCTAAAATCCATTTTTAATTTAATTATAACCAGCTACTTAACAGGTCGCGCAGTTTCAGATGTCCGTGCAGGAAGTACCTCTTCCAAACGCTGGAAAGCATTAGCTTGACAAGTGGGATGCTGACACTTGGGCATACATTTGTACCAGTTTAAGGATCACTGATAAGTAGTCGTGCAAAATTAATTTCCTAGTCGAGACTCCGAGACTCCGAGACTCCGAGACAGCTATCAGGGATCAGATTTGAGTTTTTAGTTCACTGTTTACTGATCACAGCAAAAAGCGTTCAACTGACGGCTTAGATGTGTAATTAATTTTGCTTAGGTACTTAATTGCTGATTGTCGGTAAACTGTTGACTATCTAAATTACTCGTTAAGACTGCATGGGAGCGGGGTCAGCTTTAAGCGAAGGAATTAGGGGTACAGTTAGCTGGAGATAATTTTGGCACCGGCTATTCCTACTTAAGTTATATGGCTCTCTTATTCTTTGTGTGATAGGTTTAACTTAATATAGAAGCGATCAATCTTTGTGTCCTTTGTGTCTTTGTGGTTCGTTCCAGTCGCTCACTAGCAGGACTGTGTCTTAGAATATATTTTACCCACCAAACCCAAGAGAGCCGTTATAATTATAAGTCCCCCCCCCAAGAGTTTGAAGATCGATCGAACTCTTATCCAATATTTACCATCAAAAACCAAGCATTGAGCCATGTCAACGACTATGATCAGCCTAGGGCAGAATTTGAAGAAGTACAAGGATTTTGGTTTACCCAGGCCTTGAAACCAGAAGATGTGACACAATTACTGTTAAGTAACAGTTCCGAATCACACCTAACACTTTATTCAGAAGATAAATTAACTTCAAGACGAATAAGCCATGACTTTTGAGGGATAATATTAACTTATATTTTTAGTTTTGTCGAGGTGCCGAAAAAATGATTAATAGTTCATCTAATTCCCGTTATCTCCTCATTGTGGAAGATCCTCAAGGTAGAAGAACAATTCCCCTAGAAGAAATGAAATATTCTCTCGGACGTAAGTCCGATAATCAAATTGTTCTTCGCTCCAAACACGCGTCTCGCTATCATGCGACTTTAATTAAAAAGAGTATTGATCGCCAAAAATTTTCCTATTGGATTCTTGATGGTGATTTAGAGGGAAATAAAAGTCATAATGGCATTTATGTCAATGGGTCTAAATGCTTAGTTCATGAATTAAAAGATGGTGATTTAATTAACTTTGGCTGTGATATAAATGCCAGTTTTCATTTAATAGCCAGTCAAGAAAAAATAGAGCAAGAACCATTTAAAAGTCTAGGATATTCACAAGGGAAAATGACGGAAAATGAAACCCATTCTAGCCCGAATGACCTCCATGCAAAAAGTACCTTAATTCTCCATCAATCCCCATCCAAAATCATTAGTTTTGATAGCAAGATTCAAGAGGAATATTCTTCGGTTGTTCTCACGGATTTACCTAACCGTTCTCTCTTTAATGAATATCTCTCAAGTGCTATTAATAATGCCCAGAAAAATAATAAACTGATCGGACTGTTATTAGTGGACGTAGGGCGGCTAAGAAATGTCAACAATAAACTAGGTTATCGACTGGGAGATAAACTATTAAAAATCTTAATTGAACGTTTAAGAAAAAGTTTGCGATTAGAGGATATGGTCGCCCATTGGAGAGGGTATGAATTTATTATCTTGCTGCCACAAATTAATGCTGCTAATGATTTAGAAAAAGTTAGTCAAAGAATTATTAAAACCCTAGAAAGTAATTACGAAATCGAAAATCACTCCCTAGTCGTGCGATTAAGTTTAGGTTCAGTTATCTATCCCACCGACGGCACAGACAGGAAAGTCATATTACAGAAACTGGAGGAAAATTTAGTAGCAGTCAAGAATAATATAAATAATAACTCCCAGATAGAGTCAGTTAATGTTCACCCCAAAAATAATCGTAGTTCTAAAGTTGAATATTTTCTCTATCAGGCAATGAGAAATAATGAATTAGCTCTTTACTATCAACCGCAAGTTAATATTACTCAGGGGCAAGTGGAAGGATTAGAGGTATTATTGCGCTGGTTACACCCTCAATTCGGATTAATCGCGCCTAATCGTTTTTTACCCTTAGTCGAAGAAAGCGAGTTAATCCTTGAGCTTAATCGTTGGGTGCTAAAAAATGCCTGTCAACAGGCACAAATATGGCAGCAGCGAGGGTTATTATACACTCCCATCTCGATCAATCTCTCCCCACACCAATTGCGCGATCCCCAGTTGTTCACCACCCTAAAAGAAGTCTTGACTGAAACCAAAATCGGGCCTTTCTTTCTGGAGATGGAAATAACCGAGACAAGTTTACTGGAAAATAGCCGCGAAACTGGTCGAATTCTTGGGGATTTGCAGAAATTGGGTATTAGTATTACCCTCGATGATTTTGGCAGCGGCTACGCTTCGATCGCCTATCTCGGTCAATTTCCCGTGAAAAAACTGAAAATAGAGCAATCCTTAACGAAAAAACTGACTAATGCTCCCCAAGATACCCGTTTTATCTCGTCATTGCTGGCGATAGCGAAAATTTTTAACTTAATAGCGATCGCCAATGGAGTAGAAACCCAACAACAATTAGAAATCCTGCAAGAATTAGGTTGTGAGAGAATGCAAGGCAATCGCATCAGTTGCCCCTTAGCAGTGAAGGAAATGACTACATTTCTCCACACCCACCGCACCCTCTCAGTTGGGGATTAGGAGTCAGGAGACAGGGGAGAGGAGACAGCTTTTGTGTATTCTCCCCACTCCCCAATTCATAATTCATAATTCCCACTGATAACTGATTTTGGTCACTGATTCCGGTATGATCTGAACAGATTATCTAGTATCAAATACCTACTCATTCTAGCGTGAGGCTCTTGCCAAACCTGTCAGCAGCAGAAATTTGTGGCGGCGGGGTACTGCTCGATCCAGAGTCTGGTTTAATTACATACTATAGGGTTAACAATTAGTTGTGTATTTAGAGGGAAACTATGGCCAATAAGCCAGAGCGCGTGGTTCTAATCGGTGTAGCTGGGGACTCCGGTTGTGGGAAATCTACTTTTTTACGTCGTTTGACCGATTTATTCGGGGCCGAGTTTATGACAGTGATCTGTTTAGATGACTACCATTGCCTCGATCGCAAACAGAGAAAAGAGGTGGGTGTCACCGCACTCAATCCGAAAGCGAATAACTTTGACCTGATGTACGAGCAGATTAAAGCTCTCAAGGGAGGTCAAGCCATTAATAAACCTATTTATAATCATGAAACGGGGATGATCGATCCCCCCGAAATCATCGAACCGAATAAGGTAATCGTGATCGAGGGACTACACCCCTTATATGATGAACGAGTCCGGTCTCTATTAGATTTCAGCGTTTATCTCGATATTAGCGATGAAGTCAAAGTTAACTGGAAAATTCAACGGGATATGGCCGAGCGCGGTCACACCTATGATGATGTGATGGCGGCCATTAATTCTAGAAAACCCGATTTCAGTGCCTATATCGATCCCCAAAGACAGTACGCTGACGTGGTGATTCAAGTGCTGCCCACCAAATTACTTGAAGATCACGAAAGTAAATTACTGCGAGTCCGTTTAATCCAGAAAGAAGGGGTAGAAAACTTTGAACCCGCTTATCTGTTTGATGAAGGTTCCACCATCGATTGGCGGCCCTGTGGTCGTAAATTGACCTGCACTTATCCCGGTATTAAACTCTACTATGGTCCAGATGGCTTCTTGGGCAATGAAGTGTCGATTCTGGAACTAGATGGTCAATTCGATAACCTAGAAGAAATGATCTACATCGAAAGCCATTTGAGCAAAACTGGCACTAAATACTACGGTGAAATGACCGAATTACTGCTCAAACACAAGGATTATCCCGGTTCCACCAATGGTACGGGTTTATTCCAAGTATTGGTCGGTCTCAAAATGCGTGAAACCTACGAAAAACTAATGGCAGCCGAAGCAAAAGTGGCAGCGTCAGTCTAGTTTCTAGTTTTCACCGAACTGGCATCCTATATGGTTAGGATGCCGGTTTTTTTTAATCCACTAATCCCGATCGCAGGGCCAGCACTGCCGCTTGAGTCCGATCATCCACAGAGAGTTTATTTAAGATATTGCGGACATGGGTTTTCACCGTGCCGATGGTGATATAGAGTCGCTCGGCAATCTCGGCATTACTACAACCGGCGACAATCAGATCGAGAATTTCTAGCTCTCGTCCCGTTAGGGGCGCATTTTCCAATAATTGACGATATTCTGGGTCAAGGCCGTGAATTGCCACTGTTTTCGACCTAGCAGCCACACCCACGGGAACTGTTTGGCGCACTTGTTTCAGGATAATATTGGCGATCGCTGGGTCAAGCCAATGATTGCCTTCGTGGGTGGAATAAATCGCCTCGATTAACTTATCAATACTAATATCCTTCATACAGTAGGAATCAGCCCCAGCAGCAAAAGCCGCTAAAACCTGTTCTTGGATTTTGTGCATGGTTAGCATGAGGATTTTCGTGGCCAGGGGGTCTTCGCCCCGATTTTGTTTGAAGCGTCGCACTAACTCGATCCCATCGATCATGGGTAAACCTATATCGATGATCGCCACATCGGGTTTAGTCTCCTCTAGCAGTTTCAGTCCCTGTAATCCACTGATCGCTTCCCCTACGACTTGAATTCCCTCCCGATGCTGGAGAGCCGCCACTAACCCCATGCGCGTTAGATCGTGATCTTCTACAACGACAACCCGCACTATATTCATATTTTTTGACCAGTTTTGCCGAAGTAAGTGATGATTTGATAATTTTGGCTTTTCGATTATTCGAGCCGCTCATTAACATTGACTTCACTCTTTTACTCCTTCTCTGAATTCCGCTTTCTTATTCTTCATTCGGCAATCCCCTTTTTCCGGTTGATTTTATTGATACTTACTAAAAGCAGAGATGGCAAATATACTTAGCCTCCCCTAAAATATACTCAAATCTACCCAAATCACCCAGAATTTTCTGCTTTAATTATTTCTTTATAATATCATACAAATCTCGATTATGCAAGGATTTGGCTTTTCTGGTTTCTGTGTGGAAACGAGGCCTATACTGATAGTTGATTTATTCACCAAAATAGCCCTAAAAGTCTTTCCCAGTAAACATTTCAGAATTTCATCGGCAAAAAATGTCACACAAAGTCGAGAAGAGCCAAGATAATTTTAAGAAGAATAGATCTTTGAGCTGCTTGGATTTTCATAGAATAGAACCAAGCTCTGGTTTAATTAATTGGCTCTCCCAGCTTTGGTGGGTAAAATGTATTCTAAGATACATTTCTCCTAGCGAGGGGGTGGAACGAACCACAAAGACACAAAGGACACAAAGATCGATCGATCCTATGTCAATAAATAATTTATGGTTTCTTGATTTAAGTAATCAATCATTAATTCAAACTATTCTATTGATAACTAGATAGTTTCTCAAAATTACTCTAGTCCTTTAGTTTATGGATAGAGGTAGTTTTTGTCTATTTTTCGCCCTTGGCCGTCACCTCCAATGGGATTGAGGCGGAATTTTTCCCCACTGTGCCAATGGATATAAACAAATAAAAATGGTGTCAGTAGGGAAAAAGCTTACCCTCTAGGAATCCTGTAAAAAAATTAATTCAGCCGGTGTTACCGCTCCTTTTTCCGTGATGATAGCGGTGATTAAAGCGGCGGGAGTAACATCGAAAGCGGGGTTATAAAAGTTAACATCTCTAGGGCAAACGGTAGTTGTCCCCACCTGATAAATTTCGGCACGATCGCGCTGTTCGATCGGTATCCCCGTACCATCCTTAAGGGAAAAATCCACCGTCGATAGGGGGGCAGCCACATAAAAAGGCAGATTATGAGCTTTTGCCAGCACCGCGAGGGAATAGGTGCCGATTTTGTTAGCCGTGTCCCCATTGGCCGCAATGCGATCGGCCCCAACAATCACCGCATCGATCAGTTTTTGCTGCATACAGTGGGCCGCCATGCTATCGGTGATCACGGTGACGGGAATTCCCTCCCGCAGACATTCCCAAGCGGTTAATTTTGCCCCTTGCAACCTTGGCCGGGTTTCGTCTGCATACACTTGTATTAATCTTCCCGCCGTCCAAGCGGAACGAATTACCCCTAAAGCAGTACCATAACTGGCCGTGGCCAGGGAACCAGTGTTACAGTGGGTTAAAATTGTCAGTTTTTCTGGTTGATCTGGCAGCGCCAATAAACCATGATTACCGATCGCCCGACAGGTTTCCACGTCTTCTTTTTGGATATTGTGGGCAGTTTCCAGGAGATTTTTGCTAATTATTGCCACTTCTGAGCCACTTTCCCTGGCCACTTTTAACATTCGCTCGATCGCCCAGAATAAATTCACCGCCGTCGGCCGGGTTTGGGCTAATCGATCGGCTATTCTAGTTAAATCGGCCAGAAACTGCTCTTTCTGGTTGGTTTTAATTTCCTGCGCTCCTAAAACCATACCGTATGCAGCCGCTACCCCGATCGCTGGGGCGCCGCGGACAATCATCGTTTCGATCGCCCGGGCCATGGCTTCACTGCTGGTGATCTCAACTTCCCCATACTCCATGGGTAAACGGGTTTGATCGATCAGCCAGACTTTGTTATCTTGCCAACGCACGGGATAGATTGAGTTACTCTCGGCAGTGTTTGTGGTCATAATTAGTAATCTCCGTAATAGTTGAAAAATTGGTTTTTTTTAAGAGGTCTAGTCCCGTGCGCTCTAGTTACTTTAAGCGAGCGAGCTTGGATTCTGGTTATAGCTAGATTAGGGTTTAATCTTATACATCCCGAATTTTATCCTTTTTATTCTTGTCTAAGTTTTTGGACTCTTTCTATCTCTTTTCTGGTCGGTTGTAGAGTTTTTTTTGCGGGTGATTCTCAAGCGTTCGGCTATTCTTGCCACTGTGGCCACACTTAACACTATACCGGTTCTTTCTAGGAATAGTTTCGATAGTTCGGCTAGAGTTGCGTCATTATTTTCCTCAATCAAATCACCAAGGGCGATCATCTGTTCTGACGTAAGTTTTAAATGACGGCCACATCGATAAGTCTTCGGTCGAATATCTCCCGTTTCTCGAGATTGCTTCAAAAGCTTTTGTACGAAACTTAAGGTTACGCAGAATCTTTTCGCTAATTGTCTTTGAGAGATGGGTTCGTTATAATAACAGTCTAGGATTTTCTGACGGAACTCTACTGGATAGGATTTCATTTTTTGTACAATTTAGCTATCGATAACATTATACTCATTGAAGACATTATGCTGCTGGGTCGATTGTACCCAGTAATCAGTAGTTCAAAAGTCAATACAAGTGCTTTAGGGTAAGGGTTTGCTGATTTTTATGCAGGAAGTTCGGGAATCAATAAAAATAATCTCCTGTCTCCTGACGGCCGACAACTGATGTTTACTTTTCCTCTTGTCTTCTTGCTGCTAATTGGTCTAAAATTTCGGCGTGAACTTGGCGAGTAATTGGATAAAAATAGGCAAGAATTAAGCTAATGATCAGAAAAAATGCCGGTAAAGGCGCAATTGCTAGGCGAATTGCTATTAAAGCACTATCCGGCTGCAGGGGAATTGCTTCTCCTGGTATTCTTGGTTTAAAACCCGATGTTTCTAGAGCAATACCGACAAGAAATAACCCCAAAGCTAAACCAATTTTTTGCAAAAGTACCATGAAAGCATAAAAAATACCTTCTCGACGTTTTCCTGTTTCTAATTCGTCTAATTCAATCACATCAGGAACCATTGACCAAGGAATTAAATAGGCCACAGATACGCCAAATCCTGCCAAAACTGCCAAAGTATACATTAAAGTTATTTCTCCTGGTTGGAGCAAAAATAAACCGATTTGGGCAATAATCCAGAATGTCATCCCTAAAAAATAGACTATCTTTTTGTCTAATTTCTGACTAACTGCTTGCCAGAAAAATAACATCACTAAAGCTGTTCCCTGTACTGCTAAAGCGACTAAACCCGATTCTGCTTCCGATAGTCTCATGTAGCTGACAACGTAGTAAACCAAAATCGAGGCGGTTAATTGTACTCCCAACCAAGCACAAAGATAGATGCCAATAACGTATAAAAAGGGACGATTACCAAAAACTATTTTTAATTGTTCTTTCAGGGGAATAGTTTCGGTATTATTATCTGCTTCTCTCTGTTTAATTGCCGCACCATCCCTGAGATGATTTTCAGTTTTACCATAGTAAATATTTAACCCAGAAACTATCCCTTCTATTCCTAATAAAATTGTAGAAATAGCGATAAAATCTCTGGGATTAACCCCAATTTTTCCTACTCCATAGACAAAGGAAAGCGCACCGATAACTATAAAAGCAATTGCCAAAACTTTTTTCCGAGCGGGATTAAGAATCGCTTTTGCTCCTCGTTCTTGTAAAACTAAAGCGCACCAAATAACTGCTATAATCGACATTAAAGCACAAACTACACCTAACAATAAAAAAGCTTTATGGAGATCGTTGGCATAGGAGGATGAGACGAGAATATAGAGAATTAATGAGAGAATGCTACCCCCGATCGAAAAGGCAAAACGAAAACTATTTAAGCGGGTTCTCTCATTATAATCATGAGTTAATTCAGGGGTGAGAGCCTGGTAGGGAAGATTGACTACCGTGTAGGTTAAATTAAAAATAATGCCGATAAAAATATAATATAAAAATAACCATAATTGGTTATTAGTCGGGATTAACCACAGTAAAAAATAGCTAATTCCGAAGGGAATCGACCCCAATAACATCCATGGTAAGCGACGACCCCAGATAGTACGAGTTCGATCGCTCCACATCCCAATGATCGGATCGTTAATAGCGTCAAAAATTCTCACCACCATCAGCACACTACCGGCTAATCCTGCCGATAATCCTGCCACATCAGTCAGGAAAAATAGCAGGTAAAATACCGAGATATTGGCAGTGATAGCCGGTCCCAAATCACCAGCACCATAGGCGATCTTTGTGGTTAAATTGAGTCTTTCAGAAGTCAAGTGAGCCATAAAAGCAATTACAGAGATTAAGTAGGTAGGCACAATTATTTGTAGGATGGGTTAGCGGTAGCGTAACCCATGCGGGCGTTGGGTTTCATGCTTCAACCCAACCTACGTTCATTTTATATTTAATTCCACCACCGGGGAAAGAGAAATAGCTTTATCTTTGGCATCCGAGAAAATTCTGACTATTCTATCGCCTTGGTCAGCATTATGAGCTAAACTGGCTAATATCAGTTATTTTAGCTATCAGCATCCGAATTTCCCTGATTCTGGCAGTTACACGCAAGAAGAGCCACAAGATTGTTCTTTTTCGGACTGTTAGCGGTTAGGATCTATTACTTGGGAAACGATCGAAATAGATCAAGAAAGTGTGATAGTACAGATCAAAGATCGGGGAAAATTTTTTCGCCAAACCCAAAACTTTTTGACACTGACGTTCTATGATGCCTCATATATTCCTATTTTTAGAGATTTTTTCCCAAGAAGGTGGTATTCAATCCTATATTAAGGATGTTCTGCAAGCCTATCTCACTTTACCCGATTCTGAAGCGGCCGAGGTTTTTTTACTGCGGGATGCCCCTGATTGTCCTAATCCTTTTAAAAATCAAGGTATTACCTTTCATTACCTGAAAAATAACTCAGCAACTCTCGGACGCATCCAATTAGCCCTTAAGTTTTTAGTTTCTCTCCTCCAGAAACGTCCCCAACAGGTTTTTTGTGGTCATATAAATTTAGCCCCCCTCACCCGTCTTTACTGTCAAGCTTTAGACATACCCTACACCGTCCTCACCTACGGCAAAGAAGTCTGGGAACCTTTACCAAATTCCCAAAAACAGGCCCTGCAAGCGGCCGAATCGATCTGGACAATTAGCCGTTACAGTCGCGATCTTATGTGTAAGGCTAACGCTATCGATCCCAAAAAAGTAGCAATTCTCCCCTGTGTGGTGGATGAGGAAAAGTTTAATTTAGGTGAAAAGTCCTTGACATTAATCAAAAAATATGATATAGAAAATGCCAAAGTTTTATTAACAGTGGCCCGATTGTGGTCGGGGGATATCTATAAAGGGGTAGATGTTACCATTCGGGCCATGCCGACAATTCTAGAGACTTATCCCGAAGTAAAATATCTAGTCATCGGACGAGGGGACGACCTCCCAAGGTTAGAAGCTTTAACCAAGCAGTTAGGAGTGGATAAACAGGTAATTTTCGCCGGTTTTGTCCCGACGGAGGAATTAGCGGACCATTATCGTTTGGCCGATGCTTACGTTATGCCTTCCCGGGAAGGGTTCGGGATTGTTTACCTAGAAGCGATGGCCTGCGGTATTCCCGTGATTTCTGGAGATGAGGACGGTTCAGCAGAGCCGCTCCAGGATGGTTTGGTGGGGTGGCGCGTTCCCTATCGAGATGCCGAAAAGGTGGCTAAAGCTTGTTTAGAAATTTTGTCAGGTCAGGATCAACGTTGTCACCCGCAATGGTTGCGTCAACAAACTCTAACTAAATTCGGGAAAAAGACTTTACGAGCAAAATTAGAGCAGTTAATCTAAATCCCTATGCTCTATGTTAGTGCGGGTTTTGAGGCGCATCCCAGAGCTGCACGGGTAGGAGACCCGTTTTACATAGATTCTCTAATTTTATCTGTGGGCTAGGCTTCTAGCCCGTCCTTCCTGTCATTCAACCAGTTTACCTAAATTACACTAAATCCGGTTATTAAAAACTGCTGATTGTCGGTATTCCTGCAAATGTAAGATGCACCAGGTCAATTTATTGCGGGGGAACCTAGGAGCGAAGGTGATAATTTCGGTCAAAGAAATAAGTAGAGGTAGAACCTCGCTTATCTGCGTTGCCAGCTATAACCTTGCAACCAGTCAAAAATATTTATATAACCCATAACTATCTTAAACATAAAAATCAATAAAAAATGATGATTAAATACCCCTTGACGTCCCCCCCCTTTGTGATATTTTTTGCTGTGGGATATTGGCGCAAAACTAGCGTTAAATATGACCATAATTTTCTCCTATTACTGTCATCGAATCCATGAAAAAATTACTGACAATGTTAACCCCCTTGACTCTGATGGGGTTGGCCGGGGTTACTCCTGCTCAAGCGGCAATAGTAGCTGGTTGGAATCAATTTACCACTGATGGGGCATCTTACCCCAAAGCGGCGGATACGGTTGGCACGAATATAACCAGCACTGGGTTAAACACCGCCGGGATACGTCATTTATCCTCACAATTTGTAGGGTTCAATTTTGCTCTTGGCGGTTTTGGTACTGCTTCAGATGGCTCAACTGGCTCATGGAATACAGGTAGCACTGTTAATACCAACCAATACGTCGAATTTGCCGTACAACCCGGTGCAGGTTTTCAGGTCGATTTTACTAACTTACAACTCAATGCGAAGCATGATGACACGCAGCTAGATTTGGTCTTGCGCTCTAGTGTTGATGGGTTCACCAGTAATTTAGGGACAACAGTTAGCTTAACAACTGCCTCTAATACCTACAGCTTTGACCTAAGCAGTTTAGCACCCCAAACCGGACCGGTGCAGTTCCGTCTCTATGGACTGAATGCTGACTCCTCCACTGTCTTCTTCTTTGGTGAAAACTCCACTAATGTTGCCGGTGGTGGGTTTGTGGCTCTTAATGGGGATATCACTCCTACTCCAACGGTTTCAACCCCGGAACCTAGTGGTATAGTGAGTTTAATCGCTGTTGGTGCGTTGGGTGCTGCTTCTCTTCGTCGTCGGGGATAAATTATCCTTGGCAGGGGCAACTACAGAGGGTTTGCCCCGATATCTTGATATAATCGGGAGTGATAGGTCAATTATCTTTTCTGAATAGAGGAAATATGCAGATAAAAGACATGACTCCCCAAGAGTTACAAAGTTTAATCCGTAATACAGTAGATGATACTCTAGATGAATACTTTGGTGATCCGGATGAGGGAAAACAAGTTAAAGAATCTTTTAAAGAAAAGTTATTAGAAATCCAACAAAAAAGACTACAAGGAAGAGCGACTATTCCCGCAGCTGAGGTGGATAAAAGATATGGGATAGAACCTTAAATGAGCTATTCTGTTACTTTTGAACCAGAGTCGATAACTGATTTAGATTTGATCACAGATTTTAAGTAGCTGGTTATAATTAAATTAAAAATGGATTTTAGGTTCGATCCCCCCTGCCCCCCTTGATAAGGGGGGTGCCGATAGGCGGGGGGATCCCCCCTTGATAAGGGGGGTGCCGATAGGCGGGGGGATCTGAAAGTTTTTAATACCTACCTACTTATCAGACTGAGGATTCTTAATAAAATTAAATGGTTAGCCATCAACTTTGAACAGATAACCCCCCTTCCTCTTACGAGAGAATGGTCAGGGTTTTACAAATTAAGAGTAGGAGATTATCGGGTTATTTATGAATTTGATCGAGAGAGTAGGATAATTATTATTATTAGAGTAGGTCATAGAAGTGAAGTTTATGACTAAATACTTACTAAAATAATTGGGATCAGCAATAAGCTAATACCCATTTTAAACGCCTATCCTTAGAATAGCGAGATTATTTTCTAGTAAAAATTGCCAAAAATAGCCCAATTATTGACAAAATTATGGCAGCATAAATCGAGCGGTAGCCCTGATTAATTACGGCACGGCATATAATAAAAAACGGTCTCCCTAAACCAGTTGCTAAAATCGCCGCCATGGACAGTCAATTACTCGATAAACTCGGACAATTACAAAACCTCTTAAAAACCAGCGAAAAAGCGCTGATTGCCTATTCTGGGGGCGTGGATAGCACCCTAGTGGCAAAAGTGGCCTATGATTTGCTAGGGAGTCAAGCATTGGCAATTACGGCGGTTTCCCCCTCCCTACTGCCGGAAGAATTGGAAGAAGCGATCGCTCAGGCCGATTATATCGGTATTCGGCATGAATTGGTGGAAACCGAGGAAATGAATAACCCCAATTACACCAGTAATCCCGTTAATCGCTGTTATTTCTGCAAAAGTGAGCTACACGACACCCTTAAACCGCTCGCTCTCGCTCGTGGTTATTCCTACGTCATCGATGGCGTTAATGCTGATGATTTAAGGGATTATCGTCCCGGGATCCAAGCCGCTAGAGAACGCGGCGCTCGTTCACCTTTGGCGGAAATTGCTATCACAAAAAGCGAAGTTCGTCAACTATCTCGTTACTTAAATTTACCTTGGTGGGATAAACCGGCGCAACCCTGTTTAAGTTCCCGTTTTCCCTACGGGGAGGAAATTAGCCTGGAGAAATTGCAAAGAGTCGGACGGGCGGAGATTTATCTGCGAAAATTAGGTTATCGTCAATTACGGGTGCGATCGAGCGGCGATACGGCACGGATTGAATTACCGGCAGCAGAAATCCCCGACTTTATTAATCGGACAAATTTAAGCGAATTAGTCGCTGATCTGCAAAAATTAGGCTTTATCTATGTCACCCTCGATCTAGAAGGTTATCAAAGCGGCAAGCTTAATCGAGTCCTCTAGGAGGGAGGTGATGGGGGAGTGGGAATTATGAATTATGAATTATGAATTATGAATTGGGAAGTGCGGGGAATAAATCAAAATAATCTCCTGACTCCTGAATACTGGCTCCCGTCTCCTGTCTCCCGTCTCCTGATAACTGGTCACTGATAACTGATAACCGGTCACTCGATCGGATATATTAAAAAAGTGTTAAAAAGCTGGGGAGCAGACTGATGAACCTTTTTCTAGGGTCCCTAAGTCTTTACCCTTAAACCTCTAATTGCCAAGGCGAGGATAGATGAGTCAACTACAAAATGCCTTTACCCTATTCCTGAGCCTGT
Source organism: Microcystis sp. 49638_E5 (assembly GCF_021300285.1). Classification (NCBI taxonomy): domain Bacteria; kingdom Bacillati; phylum Cyanobacteriota; class Cyanophyceae; order Chroococcales; family Microcystaceae; genus Microcystis; species Microcystis sp. 49638_E5. The sequence goes on from NZ_JAJTDH010000013.1 coordinate 132,644, forward strand.
TGGTGGAAGCGATGCCTTTCTTGCTGCTAGGGGTGATTCTCTCTAGTATTCTTTTAATATTTGTCGATGAACGTCGCCTAGTTGCCTTGATGCCTCGCAATGCTGTTTTAGGAGCATTTGTGGGGGGATGTATTGGGTTTTTGTTCCCCGTCTGCGAGTGTGGCAATGTACCCGTGGCGCGACGTTTACTTGTGCAAGGAATGCCGAATGCAGTAGCGGTTAGTTTTCTCTTAGCAGCGCCGACAATTAACCCGATTGTTATCTGGTCCACTTGGGTAGCTTTTCGCGATCAACCGGAAATTGTTTTCTATCGAGTTATCTTTTCTTTGTTCATCGCTACGGTTATCGGTATTATCTTTAGTATCCAAAAAGATCCCCGACCGCTCCTCCAAACCTCTTTGGCAAAAAGCCTCAATTGGCAACCGGAAACACCGGAAAAAGAATCTATCCCACTACTACTACAATCCGGTTCTTTTCTGATCGGTAATTCTGGCAAAACTTTGCGCTTAGATGAAAGTTTTGCCGCTACTGCTGTCCTACCAGCAGTGCAAGCAATCCCGATGAAAAGGCGCTGGTTAACTTTTCTGGAAAACGTGGTGATGGAATTACGCGAATTAGGAGGAGTGTTAATCTTAGGAAGTGCTATAGCGGCCGGTTTACAGGTGTTTGTTCCCCGGGAATTTGTTCTTAATTTGGGTCAGGATCCGATTACTTCGATCTTGGCCATGATGCTGTTAGCGGTAATTGTTTCGATTTGTTCCACGGTTGATTCTTTTTTTGCTCTCTCCTTTGCCTCTAGTTTTACCAGTAGTTCCCTACTGGCTTTTCTAGTGTTCGGTCCAATGATTGACCTGAAAGGTATTGGTTTAATGTTGTCTATTTTTAAACCGAGAATGTTAATTTATCTCTTTGCTTTAGCAGCGCAAATGACTTTTTTACTCACCTTGGCTCACAGTTATTTATTTTAGGTCAGTACCTGGATAGTTTTTCCCATGAATTCATCACGTCTAAAAATAATCGTCCCGCAATTTATCGATATTATTGCCCTAATCGGTTGGGGTTCATTACTATTTAAATACTGGATAACTGGACAGTTAAATTTACTGATCCATCCTAATTATTTTTTTCTGGTTCTCATCACCAGTATTGCTTTATTTATTCTGGGAATAGTCAAGCTTTGGACATTATTAAAGCAGTGGCAAAAAAAGATTAATTTAGATAGTAACGATAATCGATCGCATATTACCATTCTTCCTAAACATTTTGGCTCAGGTTTATTAGTAATAACTGCCCTTTTAGGTCTATTTATCGCCCCGCAGCCCCTCAGTAGTCAAATCGCATTACAGAGGGGAATTAGTGAATCTTTACCCCTAACTCGCGTGCAAACTCAATCCTTTGGCACTACCGTTAAACCAGAGGAAAAAAGTTTAATTGAATGGGTAAGAACTTTGAATGCTTACCCCGAACCTGATGCCTACACGGGACAACCGGTAAAAGTCACAGGTTTTGTGGTACAATTACCCCAACTACCCGATAATTATTTATTAATTAGTCGCTTTATTCTTACCTGTTGTGCCGTGGATGCTTATCCCGTGGGTTTGCCAGTGAAACTATCAGGAAGTCGCAGTCAATATCCCAATGACACTTGGTTAGAAATCACTGGAGAAATGACCACGGAATCCTTACCCGTAGAGGTGGGAAAATCAACCACCAGAAGACAATTAGTAATTAAGGCTAAATCGGTGAAATCTATACCCACTCCTGTGGATCCCTACGGATATTAACAGTTAACTGTTATCAGTTGTTTCTAACCATCTACTATAATGATCAAGACCTTACAACTACAACCGATTGATAAATTAGCGATAACATTAATTGTATCCCTAACTTTAGTAATTGGTGGCTTAATTTGGTTGGGTAATAGCTGTGGTAATCAATGTCTTTTACAAACTGGTCCAAGAGTCAAGGAATTTAGCTGGGAAAATCGAGAAATTGGTGCGGAAGATCAAGCATTTATTATCACTTTTGATCGCCCCATGGATCATGCTAGTGTAGAAAAAAATCTAGTGATCGATCCTCCGCTGCCGGGGAAGTTTAGTTGGGCCGGAAGACGATTAGCTTATACTCTCACTTCTCCCATTCCCTACGGAGAAAAATACCATCTGCAAATTGAAGGTGCGCGGGAACAATTTCCCAGCGGTAATCGATTAGGACAAACCCTAGCAATCTTTGAAAGAGAATTTAAAAGTCGCGATCGAGCTTTTGCCTATATTGGCACTAATGGGGAAGAACAGGGAAGATTAATTTTTTATAACCTGACCGAGGAGAAAAAAACCCTCTTAACCCCCGCAGATTTGACCGTTATGGCTTTTGAATTTTACCCTGATGGTAAAAAAATTCTCTTTTCGGCCGTGGCGAAAAATCAGGGAGTACAGGGAATTCGTGAACTGCAGCTTTACCAAGTTGATAGCAGTCAATCCCCTGCAAAAATTGAGTTAGTGCTAGACAATAAAGATTATCAAAATAATCACTTTGATTTAGCTAAAGATGGGGAAACTATTGTCGTGCAGAGAATTGAGCGCCGCAATCCGATTAACTTCGATTTATGGGCAGTTAAATTGGGGGAAAACCCCCAACAATTAAACATCCAAGGCGGGGAATTTTTGATTGCACCTGATAGTAAAACTTTGGCTGTCACCCAGGGGGAAGGAATTGCGCTTTTGCCTTTAAAATCAGAAACAAAACCCCTAGATTTTTTACCAAAATTTGGGCGAATTTTGAATTTTTCTGCTGATGGTACGGCTGCGGCAATGGTGAATTTTAATACTGATAATGCCAAAATGCGTTATATTCGATCGCTTTTTTATGTCAATAATCAAGGATTACAAAAACGCTTACTCAATCTACAAGGTTCGATTATAGATTGTCAATTTAATGCCACTGGTAGTGATTTATATTGTTTGTTAACTGAGTTAGTTACTAACAGTCAAGAGTACAAAGAAAAACCCTATTTTGCTAAAATAGATGTGAAGACTGGTCAAGTGACTCCCCTACTGGAATTAGCCGATTATCGTGATATTCACATTAGTTTATCTCCCGATAGTTTAGCGATTATTTTTGATCAACTTCGCACCAGTTATGATACTAATCCGACTAATCCCTTGACTACTGACTCAGGAGAAACAATTATCAGTGGTCGTTTGTGGATGTTAATTCCTCCCCTACAAGATGGAGTGAAAGCAAGTAAATCTGATTTAATGGAATTACCTCTAGCGGGAATTCGTCCCCAGTGGATGCCATAGAATTACCATCATTAACTTAGGAATTATTTCGATGCTGTCAAACTCAGAAAAATTAGCCAAATTGCGTCAGTATTTTGCCAGTGGTTCCACTCGTTCTTATCAATTCCGTCGTCAGCAGTTAGAGAAGTTAAAACAGGCAATCATTAAATATGAAGCAGAGATATATCGAGCTTTATATAGTGATTTAAAGAAAAGTCCCGAAGATTGTTGGATTACTGAAAATGGCTTCCTTTTGGTGGAAATTAATACCGCTTTAAAAAATTTGCGCTCATGGATGCAACCCAAAACCGTTAAAACTAATCTTTTAAATTTTCCCTCCTCCAGTCAGATTATTCAGGAACCTTTAGGAGTGGTTTTAATTATTGCTGCTTGGAATTATCCCCTCCAATTGTTATTAGTGCCTTTAGTCGGTGCTATTGCTGCTGGTAACTGTGCGGTATTAAAACCGAGTGAATTTGCCTCAGCGACGGAAAAATTAGTAGTTAAAATAATTGAAGAAATATTCCCAGAAGAATATGTGTTAATTGTCTCGGGAGATGGTGCGGAAGTAATTCCGAATATGTTAGACAGTTTTACCTTTGATCATATATTTTTTACTGGCAGTACAAGGGTAGGAAAAATTATTTATCAACTAGCGGCAGCAAAGTTAATTCCCGTTACTCTAGAATTAGGGGGAAAAAGTCCCTGTGTTATCGAAGCTGATGCTAATATTTCCGTGGCAACCCGTCGCATTGCCGTGACAAAATTCTCTAATTGTGGTCAAATGTGTATCGCAGCTGATTATGTTTTGGTACATCAATCCCAGCAGGAGAATTTGATCAGAGAATTAGCTAATACTATTGTTAATTTTTTCGGTGAGAATGCCAGATTAAGTGCTGATTATGGTAAGATAATTAATGAGAAACAATTTGATCGCTTGATTGACTTGCTCCAAGATGGTGAGATTGTTTTTGGAGGCAAAACCGATCGAGAAAATTTATATATTCAACCAACTTTATTAACTAATGTTTCCCTCGATGCTCCTATTATGCAAGGAGAAATATTCGGTCCAATTTTACCGATCATTGCCTTTAGCACTTTTGAGGAAGCTTTAGCAATTATTGCTAAAAACCCTAACCCTCTAGCTTTTTATCTGTTTACTACCAAGACAAAAACCGAAAAGAAATGGTTAGAATCAGTCCAGTTTGGGGGAGGTTGTATTAACAACAATAGTTTTCATTTTACTAATCCTAGTTTACCCTTTGGTGGTCGGGGAAATAGCGGTATTGGTAGCTATCATGGTCGTTTTTCCTTTGAGAATTTTAGTCACCAAAAAGCGATTATGAAAACACCTCTTTGGTTCAATCCCGCTTTAAAATATCCGCCTTTTAAGGGTAAATTAGGCTTATTTAAGTTATTAGTTCGGTGAAAAGCTATAGTTTAGGTTAAGGCTTTTAAGAGAGCTTGAAATTTAAGCTGAATTTCTGCTAGTTCTTTTTCCGGATCGGAACCGGCAACAATACCCGCACCGGCGTATAATCGCGCTCGATCGCCTTTAATTAAGGCCGAACGAATACCAACAATAAACTCACTATTATTTTGACAATCGATCCAACCCAAAGGAGCGGCATAAAGAGAGCGATCAAAGGTTTCATAATGACGAATTTGTGCTAAAGCGATCTCGGTGGGAACCCCAGCAACAGCAGGAGTGGGGTGTAGTTGGGCAACAATTTCGAGGGGATGGATGGAGGGTTTTAGTTTGGCATGGATAGGAGTCCAGAGATGTTGAATATTGGAGAGTTTTAACAATCTAGAAGGAGAATTTTGCGGATTTAAGCCAATTTGTCGCAGTTTTTGGTTAATAAACTCACTAACGGCCCGATGTTCCCGTTGTTCTTTTTCACTAGCGAGGAGTTTATTGGCAAAGAGAGCATCTTCGATCGCATTTTCTCCCCGGGGAGCGGATCCCGCTAAAGCATCGGTGATTAATTGCCCCTGATGGACAGTTAACAAGCGTTCGGGACTAGCGCCGATAAAATGATCTCCCCGTCCATTGCCGAGGGAAAAAGTGTAGCAATCGGGATGACGCTGACGCAAATTATCGAGACAGTTTACCAGATGAAAAGGACGGGGAGAAATCACGTCAAGAGCGTGAGCAAGGACAATTTTGCTCAAATTTTGAGCCTGGATAGATTGGAGTGCATCGGCAACAGCCGCTTGAAAATTATAGGTAGGATGAATATAGTAACTACAGGAATCCTGGTGGGGATTTTGTCGGCAATTGCTCGAGTTATTTTGGATAATTTTGAGGTTATTAATAGTTTCTTCGAGGGAGTTTTCTATTTCTTTTTCGCTGGTGATTAGGAGATTGGTCAGGAAAAAATATTCCGACTGTTTTTTGATAATTTGAAACTTAGGCAGGGTTAGGGTAGCTGAGGGAAAGGGGGTAGCTATTTCCGAGTCGAAAAAAGTGAAACTACAAAAGATGCGGGGAGTAATCTCGCTATAGTTATCAATTTTGATAATTCTTTGTTGACAGTTTTCAATAAATTTTTGAGCTTTTAAAAAACGTTGTTTACCGTGGAAAGTGGCAGTAAAGGCGATTCCGTAGCCGAGAAAAGCGGTTTCTTGTTCGGGATTTTCCCAATAACAATGGGTGGGATAGCTAGGGGCAATCCGAGAGAGAATTTCTAGGGGATCAAGGGGGGAAATTTTTTGACAAAAACTAACGATCGACGGATTTCCCTTTTCTGCGGCTAACAGTTGCGGGTTGAGGATAAAGTCATAGAGGCCGCGAAGATCAGCAATCGGACTATCAGGATAGGAAAGGCGAGGAACGGCAGAAGTCATGTCAAGTTTTTTGTATTTTTTGCAAAAAAACCATGATTAATGGTATGTAATCCCCACAGATGTGGCCAGAGTCAAGGCTCTCTTTTTAACTATGATATCGGAGAAAGGGTCTTTAGGCAGAAAAGGAGCGAGATATTTGTGACGATTAACCGCGTTGGAGACAAATGAAGGCTTAAAATCTCCAGAGATGGCTATTATTTAAATGGGCAAAAAAATTAATTTAATAACTGCTACTTTACAAGTTTGTGGAAATTGCCGCCACGGGACAAGTGGGGATACATTGTTCACAAACCACACAACGGGAACGCAAAAACTTAAGACGAAAACTTTCCGGATCAAGGGTTAAAGCTTCCGTGGGACAAACTCCCGTACATAAGCCACAATCGACGCATTTTTCTTCATCAATGACGATTTCGCGACTAACTTGGGAAACGCCAATATTTTGTAATTGTAACCATTTGATCGCCGCTTCTAACTCATCGATATCTCCCGATAATTCTAATACTAATGTTCCCACTTGATTGGGGGCAACTTGGGCGCGGATAATATTAGCGGCGACGTTAAAATCCTTCGCCAGTCGATAGGTAACGGGCATATGGACGGCTTTTTTGGGAAAAGTGAGAGTAACTCGTTTTTTCATGAGGATAGGATAGGATAGGAATAATTTTTGAGAGACTATCCATGACAGCCACCACACCCACCAATAAAATCAGAAATCTGCTGCTGGCAGTAACGGCAGTTATCCTTAGTGTAGCGATTTTCTTCGGGTTTCAAACCACCGCTAGTTCTGTATCTTTGGAAGCGCAAGCGGAAAAAGCGACACCTTTCGATCTTGCCCTCAGTAATGGTAAACCCACCCTAACAGAATTTTATGCTAATTGGTGTACCAGTTGTCAGGCGATGGCCGCTGAAATTGCCGAAATTAAAAAACAATACGGTAATGCCATTAATTTTGTCATGCTCAACGTTGATAATAATAAATGGTTGCCGGAAATTCTCCGTTATCGTGTGGATGGTATTCCCCATTTTGTCTTTTTAAATAATCAAGGACAACCAGTTGCCCAAGCGATCGGAGAACAGCCAAAATCAATTTTAACTGCTAATTTAGAGGCACTTTTAACTAATTCTACCCTACCCTATGCCACCACTACGGGACAGACTTCTGATTTTAATGTCCTTGTGGGTGCTAGTCAAACCGATCCTCGCAGTCACGGCAGTCAAGTTAAGCAGTAATCAGTAATCAGTTATCAGTTATCAGTGGAAAGCTTAGGGCTGAAAGCTATCATTCAAAAGTTAACTATCAATATAGCGCTTTTCACGTTACTGAGGTATCGACAAGTTTTGCCAACAAAGGGTTTAAGTCCCTTGCCCATGCCTCATTCTGATGAAAGCTGCTATAAGTACATTTCATTGACTGAATTTTTTAACTATGGCGATTATTGTTCAACATTTGACCACAGGTAACGAATATATATTCCTAGGAGTTAGTGGGGGTGAAAGTAAGAATATTTTACCCACTAAAATGTTAGGAGATTTCTTCGCAACTGAGACTCCAGATAAATCTCGATCGCTGACGGTTTGTGACGATCAAGGACGGATTCTTTGGTTTCCCGTCACAGAAATGATCGTGGTGGAGGTAGATGGTCAAAAACCCGAAGAATTATTACCAGAAATTATCCCCCCCGAACCAATACCTTTACAATTAGATAAAGAGAATCAACCTCAGTCCCCAGAAAATCAAGGAAACATCGATGAATTTGCCGAAGATGACGATTGGATCTAAAATTAAATACCTAATTTTAGCGGGAATAATTGCCCTATTTACCATTGGCTTTAATTCCCTCTATTCTGTTTCTCAAAACTCGATCGCTTCCTTCCCCGTTGCCGAAGTTAAACCCCAATATCTTAACGATTGGACACTGGAATTAGAGGCAGAATTTCAACAAAGGGCTAAGGAAGTTATTAACCATTTTGCTCAGGCAGAAAGTTATGGCAATTTGTGGGGAGAAAACGAGAAAAGATCCTATCCTATGGCCATGTTTGATTTCTTGGCAGGAAACCAGCAAAAAGCCCTAGATTTCCTGCAACAGGATGACCCACAAACACAAGAACAAGCCCACACTGATTATATAGATTATTATTTTTCTTTTACCCTGAAAGGACAAATTAGAAAATATTTTCTTCTCGGAAAGTATCTCGATCCAGTTTATCGTCAGAGAATGTATAATGCGGCGAAAATTTGGACAGAAACCGACCCTTTACAACGGCCCCACCCTGTCCACGGTACCGGCCAAGGAACGGGTAATGATTGGAGTATAACAAGACGGGGTTTATGGGTAGATAGTCGCAATACTGATAACCTGCGGGCGATGCGCGAAACATCAGTTTATCTGATGGCCGAAGAAACCGGAAATGAAGCAACTCGTCAAATTTATAAAAGTAAAATTAAGCGTTACGTTTCAGCTTTATATAACATCGGGATGGGAGAATGGGATTCAGAAGTTTATCACGGTCACACCTTTGCTCCCTATCTCAATCTCTACGATTTTGCTCAAGATACGGAAGTTAAACAATGGGCAAAAATGACCTTAGATTGGTTATCCATGGCCGCTAGTGTTAAATATTATCGCGGCGGTTGGGGTGGCCCTGTAAAACGTGATTATGGTGGTAGTAATGGGGTAATGCGATCGGATTCTGCCCGAACTTTTTGGTTATACTTTGGTGATACCCCCGTCGCTAATAATCGCCCGGAATTAGACTCTCTTTATCTAATTACCAGTGGTTATCGTCCTCCTTTGGCAGTGATGGAATTAGCCCGAAAAAACTTTAATAAACCGGTAGAAATTCTCGCCAGTAAACCCCTGTATGAACACTGGAAACCGGGCAATAATCAAAGTCCGGGTTATTGGGAAACTCAATTTATTGGGGCTAGTTATCAAATGGGTAGTCTGGCGGGAACTTTCCCTGATGGCGATGTGGCCCCGTTTAAATTAATGGCCTTTAATCAACACAAAGGTGTGGATTTTTTTGTGGCTAACACCGGCAAAAATGGCGTAAAACCGGGCAAAAATCCCGGGGATGAAATCGGACAATATCGCAATCTTTTAATCTGGTTACGACCAGCAGATCAAGCTTTTTTCTGGCAATTACCGAAAACTGCCAAGGTAGAAAAAGATAATAATATCTGGTTTATTCAATTAGAAAAAACTTGGTTAGCCCTGAGATTAATAAATCTTTCTTCTCCTGAAATGATCGAGATTCCTAATTCCCCTTATCCCGATGATAATACTTACCAAGCTTTACCCACAGGTAACAATTATGCGGGTTTTGCTCTGGAAGTGGGGGAAGCGGCAACCCAGGGTAGTTATGAGAATTTCAAGAGCATATTTAAGCAAAAAAGTCAAGTAAATTTAACTCAAATTAACCAAGGCAGCCTCTTATTTAAAGGCAGTCAGGGACAGAGTTTACAATTTACCTATAATCAAGTCAATTTACTGCCGATGTTAATTCGTAACGGTCAAAAGCACGATTGGTCAAAAAATTTCGCCCTTTATAACAGTTTAAGTCGAGATAACTCTCCCGTTTCTTTGGGATGGAAAGAGGGCAAATTAACCGTCAAAGCAGGGAAATATCAATTTTCTAATGCTTTGATTCTGTCTTCTCCTTAAGTTAGATATTCTGGACTATTTATGAGGATTGCTGGATAAATCTAAAAACCTTTTTGGCTAATACTTTTAGACTTTTTGTCAATCAAAAAGTACCAGTTCTGGGAGTGATCGGGGGAAAATTAAGGTACTTTTTCTCTGAAAATTAGGTAATTGATCAGATGAGAATCTGTAAAAACCTACACCCCACACCCCACACCCTGTCCCCACGAAAAACTTTTTCAGCAGACCCTGTTTATGAGGATTGATCAGACCATTTGCGCTTGATTTAAGAATTCTTGCAATTCTTCTCCTTCGATTACTTCGGTGGTCAAAAGATTAGCAGTAATGGACTCTAATAAATTGCGGTTGTGACTGAGAATTGCTAGGGCTTTTTGGTAACTAGCGTCGATAATTTGTTTAACTTCTTCATCGATCGCTTTGGCCGTATTTTCCCCGATCGAACGGCGGGGACTACCCTGATTATTACCTAAAAAATTAGCCTGTCCTGTTTTATCGTAGGCTAGGGGTCCCAGGGATTTACTCATACCATACATTGTCACCATTCTTTCAGCAATATCCGTCGCCCTTTGTAAATCATCGGAAGCGCCATTAGTGACACTGCCAAAGATTAATTCTTCGGCTGCCCGACCGCCCAATAACATAGTAATTTGTTCTTTAAATTCGGTTTCTGTCATCAAAAAACGGTCTTCCGTGGGAATTTTCAGGGTATAACCCAAAGCGGATAAACCCCGGGGAACGATAGAAATTTTCTCGACGCAACCCCCCCCCGGCATGACAGCACCAACTAAAGCATGGCCAACTTCGTGATAAGCGACGATTTTCTTTTCTTTTTCCGATAAAACCCGACTTTTCTTTTCTAAACCAGCGATAACTCTTTCTATCGCCTCTTTAAAATCAATTTGACTGACTTTTTCCCGATTATTGCGGGCAGCCAAGAGAGCGGCCTCATTGACGAGGTTGGCTAAATCGGCACCGGCAAAACCAGGGGTTTGGGTGGCGATCGCTTTGAGGTTAACATCTTCACCCATCTGGACTCGTTGGGCGTATATTTCCAAAATTGCCAATCTTCCCGCTAAATCGGGACGATCCACCAAAACTTGGCGATCAAAGCGCCCCGGACGCAATAAAGCGGCATCAAGAGTCTCTGGGCGATTGGTGGCGGCTAAAACGATGACAACGGCCTCTTTGGGGCTAAAACCGTCCATTTCCGTCAAAAGTTGGTTTAAAGTCTGCTCGCGCTCATCATTGCTGCCGCTAGTTCCCGATCCCGAACTTCTCGATTTACCGATCGCGTCCAATTCATCAATAAAAATGATGCTAGGGGCATTTTTCTTCGCTTGGGCAAATAGATCCCGTACCCGGGCTGCCCCGGTCCCGACAAATAATTCCACGAATTCCGAGGCCGAAATGCTAAAAAAAGTCACTCCTGCTTCCCCCGCGACCGCTTTTGCTAAGAGAGTTTTTCCCGTCCCCGGCGGTCCGACTAAGAGAACACCCTTAGGAATACGCGCCCCAATTTTATTAAAGCGCTCGGCATCCTTGAGAAATTCGACAATTTCCTTTAACTCGGTTTTTGCTTCCTCGGCCCCGGCCACATCACTGAAGGTAATCGGATATTTTTCGTCGTCTCCGTAAACTTTAGCGAGATTTTTATTAAAAAGCAGCGATTTACGCGTGTCATCGTTGCGATAGAACAGAAACTGCATGGCGGCGACTAAAATTAAGGGAGGAACCACCCAAGCGAGGAGAGTGCTGATCCAACTGTTTTCGGCTACGGGAATCGCCTCGAAGATTACGCCTTTTTGCTGTAATAGTTGGGGTAATTGGGGGTTATAAACTGGAATCGTGGACAAGACTCGTCCGGAGACTAGATTACTGCTTGGTTTGCTGGCCAGAGAACTAGAATCACTGTGAAAGGGATTACTTGATTCTGGGGGATTAACGGGGGGATTACCCGGAATAGCCAGGGATTCTAAAGGATTTTTTAATTGATAAAAGATGACTTGATTGCCAATTCTGACCCTACTGATGTCGCCCCGTTCCACTTTATTGATAAATTCGCTGTAGGGTTCGAGGGGAATATTGGATAATTCTGAGGGACGAGGGATAAGAAAATAGCCTAAAGCGGCAACACCAGAACAAATGATCAGGATTTTGCCTAACAGAGGCAAACCCGACCAGGAAAATTGATTATCTTCTTGATTAGTCATAATTTTTAGGGTGGGTGAGAGTGAAAATGCAAAGTTCATACTAACAATTCCCTATCTCGATCGCCTTACCGATGGGATAGGATAGAGGATGGAATACTTGGTAGCGAGCGAGCGACAAACGAGAGAAATCCCATGAATTTAGTTAGCTTAGAGAACTTTCTCGATAACACTTCTTTTTTAGTCCTGTTTTTAACCATGCTGGTTTATTGGGCTGGGGCAGCCTTTCCTAGCATACCTTTGTTGCCGGGCCTGGGCAGCACGGGAGTGGCCATCGCTAACCTCTGTATCGCCGCTTTATTGGGAGCGCGTTGGTTAGAAGCGGGTTATTTCCCCATTAGCAATCTTTACGAATCTTTATTCTTTCTCGCTTGGGGTGTAACTGCGGTTCATTTAATTGCTGAGTACACTAGCCGCAGTCGCCTGGTGGGGGTGGTGACGACTCCTGTAGCCATGGGGATTACCGCTTTTGCCACTTTGTCTTTACCAGGAGAAATGCAAACTTCGGCACCCTTGGTTCCGGCTTTAAAATCGAATTGGTTGATGATGCACGTTAGCGTCATGATGTTAAGTTATGCTGCTTTGATGGTGGGTTCCCTGATGGCGATCGCTTTTCTGATCGTTACTAGAGGTCAAAATATCGAGTTAAAAGGCAGTTCCGTGGGTACGGGAGCCTATCGTCTGCAAAATAAGTTATCTACCACTCTTTCGGCTCCAATTTTCGTGGAAACGGCTAACGGTGGCACAACCGCCCTTTTAACTCCCACCTTAACAGCGATGGCGACTCTTTCGCCCCAACGTCTTAGCTTGGCGGAAACCCTCGATAATATCAGTTATCGGGTCATTGGTCTCGGTTTCCCCCTTCTCACCATCGGTATCATCGCCGGGGCGGTTTGGGCCAATGAAGCTTGGGGTTCCTATTGGAGTTGGGATCCAAAAGAAACTTGGGCGCTAATCACTTGGTTAGTTTTTGCTGCTTATCTCCATGCCCGCATTACCCGGGGATGGCAGGGAAGAAAACCGGCTATTCTAGCAGCCAGCGGTTTTGTTGTGGTTTGGGTATGTTATTTAGGGGTGAATCTTTTAGGTAAAGGTCTTCATTCCTACGGTTGGTTTTTCTAAATCAGTTATAGGGGGGCAAACCTGCCCCTCCTGACTTGAAAGAGGGTGTAGGAATTATAAATTATGAATTATGAATTATGAATTATGAATTGGGGTGTGGGGTGTGGGGAGTTTTCTCAGTGAACTGATAACTGATAACTGATAACTGATAACTGATAACTGTCTCCTAACCCCACCAAGAAACTTTTTCAGTAAACCATAAATAATTACAACTTTTCAAAAATTATAAAAAATGATCGAGCAGAAAACTACTATTAAAAATCTGGCTTTAATTGCCGGTGTGCATGGCAATGAACTAACTCCCGCTTATTTGGTTAAATACCTGCAAAACTCAGCTAATCTCCTGGCCCGCATCAGTTTTCAATCCCACAGTCTCATCGCCAATCCCTTGGCCCTAAAGCAACGGGTTAGATATGTCGATACGGATTTAAATCGTTGTTTTAACCGAGCAGATTTAGCCAATCCTAATTATCGGCAACACGAGCAACTAATAGCGAAATATATCTATCAACAAATCCAAGAAAAATCCATTGATTTATTAATAGATATTCACAGCACCACATCTAACATGATGCTGGCGATTATTTATTCTAACCCCCATCCTTGGCTATTAAAACTCTTTACCTATCTGACTAAAATTAATCCTGAGGTGCGCTTAATTTATCATCCCGTCAGCGAGGAAGAAAATCATTTTCTTAAAGGAATTTGTCCCCTAGCTTTTACCCTAGAAATCGGTCCAATTAACCATGGTGTCATCTGTCCCTATCTTTTTCGTCAAACCGAAACACTCATCTATCAAATCCTAGACTATATCGAACAGGAAAATTATCTCGCTGCCCATCTCGATACTTTCGGCGAATCCCTAACAGTTTACCAACGTTTAGGCTCGATCGATTATCCTCGGGATGAACAGGGTGAAATTAAAGCCATGTTACATCCTCAGATTCTCCAACGAGATTATCAGGCAATTCAACCCAATCAACCGATTTTTCTAGGATTTGATGGTCAGGAAATTATCTATCGTGGGGAATCTACATTATATCCTATCTTTGTTGGAGAATCTTCCTATAAAGAAAAAGGAATCGCCCTTTGTTGGACAGCAAAAAAACAAATCGATATTAATTAGTACCTCCACAGCAGTTTTCCTGACAAAAAACAGGTCTAAATAAGGGAAAAGCCAACATGACCTTTACTTCTGATTCTCTTTTAGCTGAACGTTACCAACTGCAACAACGCCTAGGCAATACCGCTATCGGTCGTCAAACCTGGTTAGCTACTGATCTATTATCCCAAGAATCGGTAATTATTAAACTCCTCGCTTTTAGTCCCCAGATGGAGTGGGAAGAATTAAAATTATTTGAACGGGAGGCAGCCGTCTTAGCTTCTCTCCATCATCCCCGTATTCCCCGCTATCGCGATTATTTTTCCCTCGATAAAAATCAAGGTGACGGGATTCCTTGGTTTGTGCTTGTACAAGATTATATACCGGGAGAATCTCTAAGCGATCGCTTAGAAAGGGGGCAACGTTTCACCGCTACGGTAATTCGAACTATTGCCCAAGAAGTTCTCGAAATTCTCATCTATTTGCAGGAATTATCGCCCCCAGTATTACATCGAGATATTAAACCTAGTAATTTAATTATTAACTCGGAAAATAACGTTTATTTAGTAGATTTTGGCGCAGTCCAGTCCCGCGGTGCAGTAACAGGAGTTACTTTTACCGTGGTGGGGACGAGTGGTTATGCACCCCTAGAACAATTTTGGGGCCGGGCGGTTCCCAGTTCTGATTTATATGCCTTGGGCATGACTTTAATTCATTTATTGACGGGAATTGTCCCGATAGAATTGCCCCACCGCGACTCTAAAATTCAATTTCGCCAACTGGTGACAATCGATGATGATTTAATCGATTGGTTAGAAACTATGACCGATGTAGCGGTAGAAAAGCGGTTTAAAAGTGCCAGAGAAGCCCTGAAATTTCTCCAACATCCCTACTATCGCCAAGCCTCAAGTTTAATCGATCCTAAGAAATTACCAAAACCTCCCCACAGTTCCATCCGTATCGCTAAACATAAGGATAATTTAGAGATTAATTTACCCCCAAAAATTAAGCTACCTTCCGATGCGCCTACTCTCTGGTCTTTGGCGATTTTCCTTACTATCACTGTCTTTATCTCCCCAATTATTACCTTTATTATAGCTCTGATTGGTTTTATTTTTTTGCGGGAGATGCAGTTAATTCTTACCCCTCAAGAAGTTTTAATTAAATATAAACTCTTCAATTTTATCTACCAAAAATTTGCTTTCAAAACTCAAGACTTATGGGGTATTTTTCTTCATAGCAATGGTACAGAAGCTAACTATCAGATTCGTCTGCGGACGGCTAAAAATTATTATCTTATCGGTCAGAATCTCCGCGAGGATGAATGTCTCTGGTTAGGACAGGAAATCCAAGATTGGTTAAATTTTATTAAATACAGTGTTTCTCATCAAGAGGAAGTGTAACCTGACACGGTATTATCTCCTGACTTGAAAGAGGGTGTAGGGTGTGGGGTGTGGGGTGTAGGGAAGGAAACCTCTTTCATCTGTGGGGGTGAAAATTTTTTCATCGGGACTGACTCCCCAAAAGGAGAACTTTGTACCTCACCATTAAGATAAATGAAAATCAATTCAAGAAATCTTGGGAATTAGTCGGTAGGCATTTTCCCTTTTTTAACCTTAATCTTGCAGAGATTACCCTATCTTGATAGAATAATAACTGATTTACATTTTCTTGGATACAGGACGGCAATTATTAAATCGGATTAGGAATTACAAAAAATCAGCCATGAAATGTTAGTTATTAGTGGAGAATAAAAATGATATCTGAAATTTACCAAAAAGTCAGCTTGTTAGTTTTGTATCAAGGGGTTTTTGATAATGCTATTGGCCAGGCATTTATTACCCTATTATCTACGGATAATATCGCCGATTTTCTAAAAGCCTATGGTCAATGGTTTCAAGCTTTAGCATCTAAAAATATTAGTTGGAATGATTTTCTAGTCGAACAAATTTTATTAGATGACAATCCCTTTAGTCAACAGGTACAGAAAAAAAGTGTTTGGGAGTTACCCGAATCTTTAATTAATGGCGTGAAACAGGATTTATCTATCCTCCAATCTCTCTATAATTCTAGCATTTATAGCCTCAGCAATTCGACAATTTTTGAACGAATTAAATTTCTCAGTTTCCCCGCTTGGGAAGTGGACAATAAATTAGAAAGTTTTCTACATTCTGGTTTAGATTGGACGGAATTAGTCGAAGATCTAGCCGATTATTATCGCGAATGTGGTACAGGAATTTTTGCCCGTTATCAAGCTTTAAGGTGGCAAGAAGGCAGATTACAAGGGATTACTCATCCCGATCCCGTGCAGATTCAAGAAATAGTCGGTTATGAAATGTCCAAGGAAACCTTGATTAAAAACACTGATTTTTTATTAGCAGGTTATCCCGCTTTAAATGTCTTACTCTATGGCAGCCGTGGTTCGGGAAAATCTTCTCTAGTCAAGGGATTATTGCAAAAATATCATAGTCAGGGATTGCGCTTAATTGAAGTGGCAAAATCGCAATTAAAAGACCTACCATTAATTATTGAAATCCTGCGAGATTTACCACAGAAATTTATTATCTTTGTCGATGATTTATCCTTTGAAGAAGACGATGAAGCTTTTAAAGCTTTAAAGGTTGTTTTAGAGGGAAGCATCACCGCTAGACCGAAAAATGTCGTAGTTTATGCCACTTCTAATCGCCGACATTTAGTCAGAGAATTTTTCGCCGATCGACCACAACCAAAAGATGGGGATGAAGTGCATAATTGGGACACAGTACAAGAAAAATTATCCTTTAGTGATCGCTTTGGTTTAACCCTAACTTTTGAACCCGCTAATCAAGAAAAGTATTTGAAAATAGTGCGTCATTTAGCAAGTTTAGCTAAATTAGAAATTAGCCTAGAAGACCTAGAATTTCATGCCAAACAATGGGCAACCCAACATAATGGGCGATCGGGAAGAACTGCTAGACAATTTATTGATTTTCTACAGGGGGAATTAGGATTAAACAGGTAGCATTAATTGTGTTATCATTAAATAAAAGAAGCTCTGATCTAGAAAAATGTTGACTTCATCGTCTCCCAAAACCCTCCGCTTAGAAGAATATCGTAATTTAGAAACTAGCGCAGAAACTAAACACGAATATCACGACGGGGAAATTATCGAGATGACAGGGGGAAGCATCAATCATAATAGTATTCTCATTAATCTTATTGTCCTGCTAAAATTAGCTTTAAGAGGAACTAATTATCGTCTTCAATCTAGCGATCTACGTCTATGGATACCCCAATATAATCGCGGTTTATACCCAGATTTAATGATTATTGCCGGGGAACCATTATTGAGTGATAATCGCAACGATGAAATTTTAAATCCCTGTGTAATTATCGAAGTTTTATCCCCTTCCACCTCTAGTTATGATCGGGGTGATAAATTTCGTTATTATCGTTCTATACCCCAATTAAACCAATATCTTCTCGTCAGTCAAGGGGAGATACTAATAGAATCCTATAGCAAAACATCAGACAATAATTGGTTACTGCAAGAATACACCCCAGCAAGGGGAATTATATCCCTAGATTCTTTAGGAATTAGCTTAAATCTTGTCGATATTTACGAAGGAGTTGATTTTAATCTCAAATCCTAACTTTAGCTATCTTTTAAGAAGACGTACTAAAAATAATTTTACCATCTTTTACCGCCACTAAACGCAAAGTTAAGGGGCCAGCCGTATTAGTTTTACTAGCAGCAATTGCCTCAAGTGTCTCGATAGAATTACCCGACTTTTTCACTTGACCAATAAAGTTAACTACCGTAGTTAATAACCCATCTTCCACTTGAATTGACCCTAAAACTCCCGCACTTCTAGCGCGAAATTGAGCCGAAGCTAAGAGTAAATCTAAACGCTTTTGTAGGTCTTCTTCCGTCATATTTTGGGGATCAATGGAAACGGCAGCGATTACCTGTTTCTCCTCAAAAACTCTTTGATTGGGAACCACATCAGCAAAGACACGAATCTCGCTTTCTCCTAAGACATAATTACCTGCTGAAAGGATTCTCACCACATATTCTTTACCGTCCTGTAATTGTTGACTTAACTGTTCTACCTGTGCTTTTGTGATCTTAACTAAACGCTGGTCAAAATTAGGCTGATTCGGTTGGGTGGCACGGATAGCATTTATATTCGCTTCTCGCAATAACTTATCAATAACAGCGACAATAGCTTGGGGATCAACAATACGAAAAGCTCCAAAAGATAACACCTGTCCGCGGAAAATAGCGATTTGTTTTTCCCGCAATTCTTGATAGGTTTGATAGTATTGTTCTAAAACTTCTACTTCCCGCTTAAGAAAAGCCATTTGGGTTTCTAAATCTTTTAATTTTCCCCCGCGCTGTTCCAAAGCTAAATTTTTATCCACAATCGATCGATCGAGTTCTCCAATACGTTGATCCCGGCGATCAATTTCTAGCTGTAGGGTTTTTTGTTGGGTTTCCAACTGTTGAAGTCGCGCTTGTCTGGTTGTTAATAACTTTTGTTGATTAGCTAACTCTTTATCTCTAACTTGAACTGTGGTTTGTAGTTGATTTATCTGACTAGAAAGAATTGATTTTTGTTGGGACAATTGATCCCGTTGACTGATTAACTGTGCCTTTTGATTAGTTAAAATAACTCGTTCATTATTTAAATTAGCCACTTCCTTGCGGAACTTTTCCAACTGTCCCGAAACTAACCGCAAACGTTGACGAGAAGCTTGATAATTTTTGTTAAGAACCTCTAGACGTTTCTGCACGGCTATCTGTTCACTTTTAGCCGTTTTTAACGCTTTTTCCACCTGATTTTTTTGCTCGGTGGTTTTTCTTACCTGTCTTTCCAAATCCTTAATAGCAGCACGACGTTCATTTAACAGGCGATCCAGTTCAAAAACTCCTTGACGCAGGGATTTACTAGAAGCAAACAAGACAATTAAAGTGGAACCGGCGATCAAAATTCCCGTTACAATCGTCATTAAAGTTGCGGTTTGTTTCGGACGCAGATTAAATAAACGCATCCTTTTCTTACCGATACGGCTACCTATGCGATCGCCAATCACCGCTATCAGACCACCTAAAACCACGATGGCCAAAACCAAAATATAAGCGCTAGTCATCCAGAATTTAAGTAAATTGTTGACTGAGAGCGACGGGATTATGGACGGTAATTTTCTTCTTGTAAATTGAGACCATTTCTTGATCCCGCAGCTCTCCCAATAAACGGGTGACAGTGACGCGGGTAGAACCGATCGCTTCTGCGATCGCTTGGTGAGACAATTTTAGATCAACCCGGATACCATCGGTGGTGGGAACCCCAAAATCACGACAGAGAATCAATAAAAAACTGACCAAACGGGAACCCATATCCCGGTGAGCCAAGGTTTCGATCATCATTTCCGTTTGCAAAATCCGCGAGGACAACCCCTGCAGCATCAACATTGATAAATCGGGATTATTGCGGAGGGATCTTTCTACCTGATCGATCGGGGCCGAGAGTAATTCTACCGGAGTAAAAGCCACGGCATGATAAAAACGATCCGATCGCTGGCCGGTGAGTAAGGATAGCACACCAAAGACGCTATTTTCCCGCAGTAGAGCCACGGTAATTTCCTCTCCCGCTTCATAGACTCGCGACAACTTAACGGCTCCTTTCAGCAAAAAATAGACTCTTTCGGCGGGATCTCCAGGGAAAAAGATCGTTTTGCCACGCTCGAACAATTCCACCACCGGGGGGAAATTGCCGCTGCCGATTCGACGGAACACATCTGCTAGGGGTTTGTCTTGTATTAGGGATAAGTCCATCTCACATCCAAAAAAGGGGAAAATTGTTTTTATTATGCAACGAGTGTCACCTCTATTAAACATAACCGCTGCCTAAACTGGGAAAAGTTTTGGGCGCTTTTTGCCAGACAATGGGGGAGGGGTGATCATTGCTGCCCCGTTATCTGTATCCCTATTATACCGAATCTCGCTGGGGTCGGCTATTGGGGAGATTTTTGTAAGAGAAACGAGAACTATGTTAGATTTAACGGGAAAAAACGCCCTAGTGACAGGAATTGCCAATAATCGCTCGATCGCTTGGGGAATTGCCCAACAACTCCATCAAGCTGGTGCAAATATCGGTGTCACCTATCTCCCCGACGAAAAGGGCCGTTTTGAGAAAAAAGTGCGAGAATTGGCCGATGAACTTAATCCCGCTTTTTATGTCCCCTGCGATGTCCAAAATGACCAACAGGTAGAAGATACTTTCGCTACAGTGGCGGAAAAATGGGGTAAACTGGATATTTTGATTCACTGTCTCGCTTTTGCCGATAAAGAGGGTTTAACGGGCGATTTTACCGCCATCCCTCGGGAAGCTTTCACTAAATCCCTAGATATTAGCACTTTTTCCCTAACCCGTCTAGCTCGATCGGCTAAACCTTTGATGACGGAAGGGGGAAGTATTATCACTCTTACCTATCTCGGCGGTGTCAAGGTAATTCCTAACTATAATTTAATGGGGGTGGCAAAAGCCGGTTTAGAAATGAGTGTTCGCTATTTAGCCGCCGAATTAGGTGGCCAAAAGATCCGAGTTAATGGTATTTCCGCCGGTCCAATTCGCACCTTAGCATCTTCGGCCGTGGGAGGAATTCTTGATATGATCCATCATGTGGAAGAAATCGCTCCTTTACATCGCACGGTGACACAAATTGAGGTGGGAAATACGGCCGCTTTTTTAGCCAGTGATCTTGCTAGTGGTATTACCGGACAGATTATTTATGTAGATTCCGGTTACGAAATTATGGGAATGTAGTTTTAAGTAGGTAGGTGTTAAAAATCATCAGCACCCCCCTTATTAAGGGTAGTAGGGTTGATTCATGAATCAACCCTACTATGAATCAACCCTACAATGAATCAACCCTAGGATCAAGGGGGGATCAGCGCCCCCCTTATTAAGGGGGGATCAAGGAGGGATCAGCGCCCCCCTTATTAAGGGGGGATCAAGGGGGGATCAGCGCCCCCCTTATTAAGGGGGGATCAAGGGGGGATCAGCGCCCCCCTTATTAAGGGGGGATCAAGGGGGGATCAAAACCTTCTCAACAGGATTTAGTATAACTTTTGGATATGGATAAAGCTGGCATTTCTATTACTTCGCTTCAAATAATTTCCAAATCTCTTTAATAGAAATAAAGATACCGAGAACAGCAGCTAACAAAAGAAGGATTTGACTATCCGAGCCAAGGCAATTCTGAAAATTTTCATCAGTTAACACTTTATGGACGACCTTAGACATTGCCAATACAGCCGATAAACTTAACCCAGAAACAAAAAGAATTTCTAGATAAGATTTATTGTTTCCCCGTCTTGGCTGTTTTTTTGTAACCAGCGCCACGCTTGCGGTAATAACCAAGGTTCCGATTAACAAAAGAAAGTTTTCAATGTTAACAATCTTCATCAAAAATTTATGCTGATTTTGCTTTCCTAAAGGTAATATACCATCCGCAGCCCGCCGCTAATATCGCACCAATAACCGCACCGTAAACTCCCGCAATCGATCCTCCTAGGGCCGCACCTCCCACCGTTACCACCATCAGGCGATCGGCTTTATCCCAAAATCGAGGGGAATCAGCACCCTCGCGATCAAGGGGGATCCCCCCGCCTGTCGGCACCCCCCTTATCAAGGGGGGCAGGGGGGATCCAGCTAATTTTTGGGCAGTTTTTACCCAATCTTGGCTAGGAATAACATCATTAATAAATAGGGACTCGAAATCTAAACTATCGGGAAAAGTGACGCTTAAACTTTTGGTGCGTTCTTGGTTAGCATAGGCTGCGTCTAACTCTTCGATCGCTTTTTTATAAGCTTTTTCTAGGGGGGGAAAATCCTTGACAAGTTGCCGCAATTGTGTTGCTGCCTGGGGTTGTTCTTCCCTTAATAATCGTTCAATTTCTTTGAGCGATCGCTGTAGATATTCTGGCAAGGGTTCAGTCTGCTGTGCGAGGGCGATTAGCAGCGCTTCAAGATCGATAATTGTTTTGGGAATTTCCATAAGTTAGTCCTGTCCAGTCAGGGTATAGGCCGCCCAATGGTAAGGATCACTATATTCTGTTAGTTGATCTAGCCCTATTGTACTGCCTTCCTTCAAAGTATTCGCCGCCCTCACCTCCAGTCGATCGACCCCTTCCCTTAGGTCGGGAAGTTGTCCAAGTTGCTCGATCCAGTTAGCTAGTTGCTGCCAAGTGATATTTTTTAACCAATTTTGTGTATTTTTCAGAGCTAGGGCCGGGGATTCACCCGCTAATAATCTTTGATAGAAGTTAATCATAAACCAAGCACTAGAAATCTCCTTCACCGGCCAGAGGGTACTGACCACATTAGTCGCACCCGCTGCCAAGAAAGCACTGACGAGGCCGACGTATTCGGTAGTAATGCCATCCTTACCGGTGAGAGCGGTTTCACAGGCAGCCAGACAGACGAGACGGTAACTAGAGAGGTTGAGCTTGTTGATATCCCGGACAGTTAATAAACCATCGCTAAGGGCGATCGCAGACTCCTGGGGACGAAAAGAGTCATAAAAGCCGTGACCAGTGAAATGAAAGGTTTTATGGGCATTTTCGAGGGCTTTGCGGACGTTTTCCCGTGATGCCTTTTTCGGGCTAATTCTCTGGCTCGGTTGCAGGATATGGCTAATAATCGCTGATTCCAGTTGGGCGAAATCCATGGGTTTTTGTTCCGTTTTGGGGTCTTCGACGCTGAGGAGGGGAGAATAGGAGGAATCGCCGGACTGGGGACGCAAACCGACCTGAGCAGAGGGGAGATAGGTGGCGGTGTATTTTTCGGGGAAGAGGGTATGTAGGGGGAAGCGGTGCAGATCCCGGTGGGGGATGAGAATCAGGGAATCAACGGAAACCGGCAAAGGTTCGAGAATTTTATCGATCTGTAAAATCCGCTTTAATTGGGCAAAACGGCTGTTAAGTGACAATCTCCAGGGGTGATTTTGTTTATTCTCCGTTTCTTTTTTACTGGCATAGTCAAGGTATTGTTTATCCCATTCAGTTAACCAAGTCCGAAACTGTCGCGCCAGTTGACGGCGTTGTTCTGGCTCGACAATGACCGGATCAGCCTCTGGGGTGATAATAAAGGTGGTGAGATTGTCCTCGCTGAGATACCAGTAAATAATCGCCTTATTCGGATCTGTCAGGCTTTGGATAGTGGCATAATCGGGACTGGTGGGGTTTTCTTGCCAATTATCGAGAATCCAAGTCAAACAACGATTTTTATAAAATTCTGCCTGTTCAATTGCGTCTAGGGGATGATTTTCCTCGATCAGTAAATCGATTTCTAGGTGACTAAAACTGCTGAATTTTCTCTCAAAAGCCGGTTTATCCCGTTTCTGGGCGCGTAGTCGGGTAAAAAGGTGGCGCCCCTGTTGTTGATAGAATCGCGCTTCAGGGATTTCCTGTAGGGAAAGATGAGCGCGGATCAATCCTTGCAGAATTTCTAAATGATCTTCGGGGAAGTCTTTTTCGCTGAGAATCGGTAAAGCGGTTTGATAATGTCGGATTGCTTCGCGCCAATAGGGACTAGCATTCTCTTTATACTGGGAATGTTCCAGATAAGCTTGCCCTAGATAGCGATAAATTTGCCCCCACGGAGGCGATCCTTGAATAAGGTGGGGAAGTGCCTCCCGGAGGGCGAAAATATGGGGTTCTCGGTCATTAAGGGCTACTATCGGTTTACGGTAAATGAGAGCTTCTAGACTAGGAGTAGAAATACGATTTTTACTCAGAGAACAAACGGCCCACCCTCGGCCGTACCAAGCTTCATGATAATCGGGTTTAATTTCTAAAGCTCGATCGTAGGATGCGATCGCTTCTTCTAATCTGCCTAAATCAGCTAACGCAATCCCTCGGTTGTACCAAGCTTCATGGTAATCGGGTTTAATTTCTAAAGCTCGATCGTAGGATGCGATCGCTTCTTCTAATCTGCCTAAATCAGCTAACGCAATCCCTCGGTTGCCCCAAGCTTCATGGTAATCGGGTTTAATTTCTAAAGCTCGATCGTAGGATGCGATCGCTTCTGCCAATCTGCCTAAATTAGCTAACGCAATCCCTCGGTTGTCCCAAGCTAGATGGAAATCGGGTTTAATTTCTAAAGCTCGATCGTAGAATGCGATCGCTTGTTCAAATCTGCCTAAATTACCTAACGCAAACCCTCGGTTGTTCCAAGCTAGATGGTAATCGGGTTTAATTTCTAAAGCTCGATCGTAGGATGCGATCGCTTGTTCAAATCTGCCTAAATTATATAACGCAACCCCTCGGTTAGTCCAAGCTTCATGCTTATCGGGTTTAAATTCTAAAGCTCGATCATATGATGCGATCGCTTCCTCAAATCTGCCTAAATTATATAACGCAACCCCTCGGTTGTACCAAGCTTGATGTAAATCGGGTTTAATTTCTAAAGCTCGATCATATGATGCGATCGCTTCCTCAAATCTGCCTAAATTACCTAACGCAACCCCTCGGTTGATCCAAGCTTGATGGAAATCGGGTTTAAATTCTAAAGCTCGATCATAGGATGCGATCGCTTGTTCAAATCTGCCTAATTTATGCAACGCAATCCCTCGGTTGTTCCAAGCTTGATGGAAATCGGGTTTAATTTCTAAAGCTCGATCATATGATGCGATCGCTTCTTCTAATCTGCCTAAATTAACTAACGCAAACCCTCGGTTGTCCCAAGCTTCATGCTTATCGGGTTTAATTTCTAAAGCTCGATCATAGGATGCGATCGCACCGATAAAATCCCCATTCATGTATTTCTGGGTTCCTTGCTCAAACCAGAATGCGGCATCCTGAACCACTTCCGTTAAATCCGTCTCCTTTGGGCATAGATTTTCCCCCTCCACACTGGAAACATCCCTCACCGCGTCGCGTAACTGGAGGCTAATCCGTTGGGATACTTCCCCCAGATTTCCCGTCATCACCTTGCCTAAAGCCGCCAGATCCCGCCCTAAAGTTTGATAATCTTCCGGATACTGTAGCCATTCCTCGCTTTTGACCCCTAACCACCGCGCCAGCTTTTTATCGTCACAATGGCGACTGTATAGCCATCCCCGTAACCCGCCGGTAGTGGTTCCCGCCGCCACCTGCTCGAATAACCCCATCAATATCCCTTCATATTCCCCATCGCTGGGTTCTGGAGGAGTATTTTCGACTTTTTTGGGGTTAATTGCCTTCGGACTGGCAATAAAGAGCGATTTTAGCCAATTCCAGAGCTTTTTTAGTAAGGATAGCATCGGAGAAAGGGGGAAAGAAGATAAGGAAATTATATCTCTACTGCCGAAAGTCGTCCCTCTACCGGTTCAAATTCGTCCTCTAATAGCCAATTTTCCGCTTCCTCCTAACTCGCACGGCTCTCTTCTTCTTTGTCTGATCAGTTTAACTGAATGTAGTGATCGATCTTTGTGTCCTTTGTGCCTCTGTGGTTCCTTCCACTCTTCTTTGTCTGATCAGTTCAACTGAATGTAGTGATCGATCTTTGTGTCCTTTGTGCCTCTGTGGTTCCTTCCACTCTTCTTTGTCTGATCAGTTTAACTGAATGTAGTGATCGATCTTTGTGTCCTTTGTGCCTCTGTGGTTCCTTCCACTCCCTCGCCAGCAGGACTGTATCTTAGAATACATTTTAACCAGCAAACCTAAGAGAGCCTTCGCACCGGTGAATACCACATAGGGGTTTTCTGCATCGATCTAATTTTTTCTAGAATGGGGAGAAAAGTAATTGCCATCAATCCATGATTCAGAGTATCTCGTCCTCTTGGTTGTCTGAGTATTCCTCGGCAGTTGCCGCGGGAATTTGCGCTATTTTAGTCTTTTTTGGTTGGTTATGCCTACACCTTAATCTGATCGGCCCGGCTTTCATCCTACTAGCGATCGCATATCTGGTGGGAGGATACGAAAGTACCCAAGCAGGATTGACGACTTTATGGGAGGAAAAAGAACTGGATGTGGACCTGTTAATGATTGTAGCGGCCTTGGGGGCGGCGATTTTGGGACTCTGGGATAGTAATTACTATCTCATCATCGATGGAGCCGTTTTAATCCTGATTTTCGCTATTAGTGGTGCTTTAGAACAGATTGCCATGGCAAAAACCGATCGCAATATTCGTTCTCTCATGGCCATGACTCCCGATACTGCTAGATTAATCACGGGAGACAGGGAAAAAGAGGTTCCTATCAAGCAATTACAGATCGGTGATACAGTTTTGGTCAAACCGGGCGAATTAATCCCCATTGACGGCCTTATTATGGAGGGAAACAGTCCCATCAATCAAGCGCCAATTACCGGAGAATCGCTTCCCGTGGATAAAACCATCGGTGAAGAAGTCTTTGCGGGAACTCTCAACGGTGCGGGAGTGCTACGTTTAAAGGTGGAAACTCCCCCCGAAAGTCGCTTAATTGAGAGGGTGATTCGTTTGGTAGAAAAAGCGCAAAATGAATCCCCTCCCTCCCAACAGTTTATCGAAGGTTTCGAGCGAGGTTATGCGAAAATTATCGTGATTTTGGGCTTAATTTTCGGGATTTTACCGCCTTTTTTCTGGGGTTGGACTTGGGAAACCACTATCTATCGGGCCTTAATTTTTCTCGTGGTGGCTTCTCCCTGTGCTTTAATGGCCTCAATTATGCCGGCTTTGTTATCGGGTATCGCTAACGGGGCAAAACAGGGGATTTTATTCAAAAATGGCGCAAGATTGGAGATGATCGGCCGCATACGAGCGATCGCTTTTGATAAAACCGGCACTCTCACCCTTGGTAAGTTGCAAGTGGTGGAAATTATCCCTATCCATGCAGTCAGCGAAAATGAGGTGTTAGCGGTGGCTGCATCCCTAGAATCCTGTTCGGAACATCCCATCGGATCCGCTATTACCGCCACAGCCAGGGAACGTGGTATAAATTTCTTCAGTGCTAATCAGGTGCAAGCGGTATCAGGACGGGGTATCACGGGAAAAATTGCCGATAAGTCGGTATCTGTGGGCAATTTTGCCTATATTCGTGACCATATTACTGATCTTGACCAGAATATCCTAGCTATCCGCGAACGTTTACAAAAAGAAGGCAGAACCCTCGTCTGGGTAGTACAAGAGAATCAGATAATCGGGGCGATCGCTGTGGCCGATAGCCTGCGGGAATCGGCAGTTAATCTGGTGAAGCAGCTCAAAAAGATCGGTATCGAACATATCGTTTTAATTACGGGTGATAATCAACAAAGTGCCGATAAAGTTGCTGAAAAACTCGGTATTGAGGAGGTTTACGCTGATTTACTGCCCGAAGATAAGTTAACCGTTATCCAAAATCTCCAAGAAAAATATCACACTGTCGCTATGGTGGGGGATGGCATTAATGACGCGCCCGCTTTAGCTATGGCTAATGTGGGGATTGCCATGGGAAAAGCTGGTAGTGATGTGGCCTTGGAAACGGCCGATATTATCCTTATGTCCGATAATTTAGCCAAAATTCCCAGCGCGATTAACCTTGGTCGTCGTGCCAATCGCATCGTTAAACAGAATATCACTTTCGCCCTCGCGTTTATCGGCATATTGCTAATAGCCAATTTTGCCGGTGATATAACTTTACCTCTTGGTGTCATCGGTCATGAAGGATCGACGGTATTAGTGACTCTAAGCGGTTTAAGATTGTTCAAATAGGGATAAAAATACAGAGAACTATGGGCGAAATCCAGGCAATCCGAGGCACAAAAGATATTTTACCGGCGGAGGTCGGTTACTGGCAGTGGTTAGAGGAAACTGCCAGCAGAATTTTAGGGACTGCGCTGTATCAAGAGATACGAACTCCCATTTTTGAACAGACGCAACTTTTTGAACGGGGTATCGGCGAAGCGACGGACGTGGTAGGTAAAGAAATGTACACTTTCCTTGATCGCGGTCAACGTTCCCTGACTTTGCGACCAGAGGGAACGGCTGGGGTCGTTCGCGCCTATATTGAACACAAATTACAGGCCGCCGGAGGAGTACAAAGACTCTGGTATAAGGGGCCGATGTTTCGTTATGAACGTCCGCAAGCGGGTAGGCAGCGACAGTTTCATCAAATCGGGGTCGAATTGTTGGGAAGTGATGATCCTAGGGCGGATGTGGAAGTAATTACCCTTGCCAGCGAGATATTAAAAGCTGTGGGGCTAGAAAACCTAAAATTAGATATTAATTCCCTGGGAAATGCCCAAGATAGGCAAAATTATCGTCAGGCCCTACTAGATTATTTGACTCCCTACAAAGCTGATTTAGACGCGGATTCTCAACAGAGATTAGAAAAAAATCCCCTGCGAATTTTGGATAGTAAGGACGAGAAAACCAAGATTATCTGTAAGAATGCCCCCAGTATTCTTGAGCATCTCGGCAGTGATTCTCAAAAGCATTTTGAACGGGTGCAATCTTTACTAACCGATTTGGGAGTTATCTATAATCTTAATCCCTGTTTAGTGCGAGGATTGGACTATTACACCCATACGGCCTTTGAAATTCAGTCCGATGATTTAGGCGCTCAAGCCACGGTTTGCGGTGGTGGTCGTTATGATGGTTTAATAGCTCAATTAGGCGGTCCAGACACACCAGCAGTGGGTTGGGCAATCGGTTTAGAACGTCTGATTATATTATTACAACAAAAGCAATCTTTATCTTTTTTGGTTCCCGATTTTTATCTTGTCTCCAAAGGAGAAAAAGCTGAGGCCCGCAGTGCGGTGTTAGCGCAACAATTACGCGGATTGGGGTTTAGCGTCGAGTTAGACTTAAGCGGCAGCGCTTTCGGAAAACAATTTAAACGGGCCGATCGAGCTAAGGCCGTGGGCTGTATAATTTTGGGGGATGCTGAGGCTGAAAATGGCACGGTACAACTGAAATGGATGGCCACCCAAGAACAAATTAGTCTAACCCAAGCGGATTTACTGACACAAGCAGGGGAATTAAAAGCGCAAATCTCCCGGCACAAATCCTAAGTTTTAGCGTCATGGGCAAACATTAGGCTCTCTTATTCTTTGTGTCCTTTGTGTCTTTGTGGTTCATTCCACTCGCTCGCTGGCGGGACTGTATCCTAAAATACATTTTACCCACCAAACCTAAGAGGCCAAACATCAGTCCTAGGCTAGGATTATGGAATTTATACTGCAAAAACAAGGGGAGAATCACGGACGCACAATTTCTACTAATTCCCTAGAAATTGTCTCGGGAAACTATCGTCTTTTGGCCCGTCTGGATTCTCCTTTTGCTCATATTGAAGTGCGTATCGATTACGAATCTCCCCAAAGTAGCGAACGATATACCCATTATTATCGATCGGATGCCGGGGGTTGGCTAGAAATTTTTTCCTATCGAGATTTAGGAATAGGTAGCTGGAATATTCGCTGTTATGGGGATATTCTGGCAGAATTGGGGGGGCAAGGTTGGCAAGAAGTGTTAACTTTAATTGTTACTCCTGTTAAGATCAATTATCTGGCTCAATTAGAACAGTTAATTAAAACCGAAATTGAACCTTTATTAGCACTAGAATCCTCTGCGGAGATGATAAAATTAGAATTTGCTGATTTAACCAATAATTCTGCCTTTGTTTTTGATTTATGCCTACCAGAGGAAACAATGACTGCTAGAGAAGGGGTAACTCTAGAACTGCCAGAACCTGCTAATATGAAAAAGAGCCTTCAAAGTTTATCTAATCGCAATTCTGCACCCCTACCCCCGAAAATATCCGGTTCTAATTCTCGCCGAAAATCACCGCAACTGCCCCCAATTCCTAAAAATAAATAGGGTTTGCTGAATAAATGTGAAATATAGACGAGGTAAGGATTTTATACCTTTTGCCCATCAAAAAGTGCCGACCCTTGGAGTGATTGGGGGGAAAATTCAGGTACTTTTTCCCTGAAAATTAGGTAATTGACCAGATGAAAATCGGTAAAAACCTACACCCTACACCCTACACCCTGCCCCCAGAAAAAACTTTTTCAGCAAACCCTATGTAATGATGAGGTGAGGCAGCAACTTAAACCTAAGATTTTTTCAAGAACTTCTGACGAACTCGCGAGATTAACAGGTCTAATTCAGGTAACTTCAATAACATCGCACCGAGGAGGAATAAACCCACCGCTACGGTCGAAGCAAAACCCAACTGTAACAATTGTAAGAAAATATTACCAGCACCGAAAACCTTTTCCCAACCCCAACTAGCTCCCCAACTAGCAACACCAGAAAGTATTGTAATTACCGTTAATCCCAATAAGGATAAACCCCATTCTCCTAGAGGTAAACCCCCTAAACGACGATTTAAAATCACCGTAAAAATGCCCATAGAAAGGATATTAACCCCCACGGTTGCTAAAACAATCCCCGGAGTACCAAAAGGTCTATACAAGAGGAAATCCAGCACACCATTGAGAAAAATATTCACCATACTCACCTTAAAGGGAGTGTCACCATCACCCAAAGCATAGAACACTCGTACTAAAACATCGCGACCGAGATAGAAAAACATCCCGAAACCGTAGGCCATTAATACGGGAACCACCTGTTCCGAGGCAGCCAGATTAAAGGCACCCCGTTGATAGATAACTCGCACTACCGGGAAAGCGAGGGCGATAAAGATAGCGGTGAAGGGTAACATGGTTAAAGCGGTCAATAATAAACCCTGACGGATTCTTTGCTTCAATTCTCCCCAATTTTCCGGTTCCGTCAGTCGAGAAAATATCGGCATAAACGGCACGAGAATCATGTTGGACATGATGCCCAAGGGCGTGAGAACGATAAAACTGGCGTAACGCATGGAAGCGGCGGCATTTTCGATAAAAGAAGCGAAAAAGAGGTCAGTATAAACGTTAATATGCAACATTCCCGAAGATAAGGTCGCCGGAATCATCACCCGCAACACCTCCGACACCCCCGGTATCCGCCAATCCCAACGAAATGTTAATTTTCCTAAACCTGCCTTGACTTGTGCGCCCACTTGTGCTAACCATTGCCAGAGCGCCCCGACGAGAGTACCGCCGGCGAGGACAAAACCCCCCAGTTGCACATATTGCGGCTCATCAATGCGATCGCCAACGAACCAAGCCAGCAAACCCACCCCGATAATCACCGCCACACTGGAAAAAAGCGGACTGAGACTCGGTAGCCAGTATTGGTCTGCCGCGTTGAGAGTACCGAAACCGATGCCGATTAAACCAGCTAAAACCGCCATGGGGGCCATAATTTGCAGTTGTTGAATGGCCATACTACGGGTGGCGGCATCTAAACCGGGGGCGAGAACATCGATAAAAATATTGGCAAAAACGATTAAAAAGACGGTGACAGCTAATAAAATCGCGCTGACTAGGGTGGTGACAGTCTCGACAATCGGCGCGGACTCGGATTTATCTCTTTTGGCCAAAACACTGACCAAAGCGCTGTGAAAGGGACCGTTAATGCCACCGAGGAGAATTAACAGAAAACCGGGGATAACGTAGGCAAAAGCGTAGGCGTTCACCACTGGCCCGACACCGTAGGCAGCGGCGATTACCTGTTCGCGGACCAAACCAAAAACCTTACTGATTAAGGTGGCAACGGCGACAATTCCAGCAATGCCGGCTAAGGAACGGGTAGCTTTCTTAGTAATGATGACACCTCGAAAGAAAACAACTGCATTGATTGATTCTACCCGTTTCTGTGTTCCCGCAGAAACGCGCTCTCTAGTTGTCAAATTTAATTTGACTGGAATGTATAAGACCCATTTCTCCACAGACATCCGTATAATACCAAGAGCCAACCGAACCATAAATATTGATGGTTCTACTCTTGATCACGAAAATCGCCCGTTCAAGAAAACTTAACAATGCCCACCAGCGATCGCAGTTGCCAAGGCTAAAGCGATCGCGGTTTTAAAGTTTAATTAAGATAAAAGTGTTTCTAACGCAATCGCCAAAGGTTTAAGGGTGCGAGGGATTGATGTTACAATGTCTTCAGAGGAAGGACTGATTGGGGCTTCTGATCAAGAGCAATTAGCTTATGCTTTGTCGCAAGGCTGAGTGGTTTTCACGTTTCATGTATCTGATATTGGCAGCAGCGATCGCCGATGATTAAGTTTTGGTTTTTAAATTTAAGATCAGTTTTGGAGACATGAAGAAAATTTGGCAAGGTCTTTTTTCTGTGGTTATTTAGAGGTAGAGGTTGAATTAACCGATGAGCGAGAACAGCATATTATTGATCGCCATCCGGGTACATTACCCGATTATGAGGAGCAATTAGCCCAGACTTTAGCTGATCCAGATTTAATTCGTTCTAGCGATCATGATGAAAAGGCGTTGTTATTTTCTAAGTGGTTTTCAACGATTCGGACGGGACGATTTTTAATTCTGGTGGTGGTTTCCCAAACTGCTCTTAGTCGTCATTGGATCGTGACTATATACACAGCCCGAAAAATTACAGGGGGAATAATGGTATGGAAAAAAATCTAACTTTTCGCTATGACCCGACGGGAGATATTCTTTATGTAGATGTCTGTTCTCCCTATGCAGATCAAGAGTCGGAGGAGATTGGGGATGAAATTGTCGCTCGTCTAAATCCGACTTCTGGGGAGATTGAGAATTTGGAGATTTTATTTTTCTCGAAACGCTGGAATCAATCCTTACCGTTACAATTGCCGATTGATGCTGCTTTTCGATTAGTGGGATAATGGGACACCCCCTACGCAATCGGCGATCGCACTGTTTTGACAGTTCAAGCAACGGCAAGATTGGTCGGCATGGCGTAACGTAATATTATAAAAATATGTCGTATTCAAGAGTAAAAAGACTTGTTAGATAGCATACTCAGTCTAAAAAAAATTGAATTTGATGACTGAAGGTAAATTTTTAGCCTACATTAACATCAGCAAAAGCCAAGAGGTTACTAATGACTCAAGCGATTCGTCAAACAATTTTTGTTCAGTCAGATGGTCGTCTAGAAATTCAGTCAGATCAGCTTTTCCCTGGGAGAAAAGTAGAGGTTATTATTATTCTGGAAGATGACCCTGAAATTACATCAGCAGAAGCTTTAGAATTAAGAGATTAGAAGATTTAGGTAATCCAAAGAAATGGATAACTGGGGTTGAAGCAGAGGAAGAGATTGATGAGGATGAGTTAAGGGAATGGGTGAAAAGTTGTGGCTACTAAAAGTCATTATTTCGTGCAATGGGTAGCTGATTTTCAAAATGATTTAGTTTGTTTACCTGCCGAATTGCAGGCTCGTTGGTCGAAGTATCAAAAACTTCTAGCGATAGACCCCTATCAAACTTTGGGGTGGCCTAGTCATCATTTAATTGGTAAGTTGCAGGGGTGTCGTGCTATGGAAATTGATTGGAATATTGTTAGTTAGGGCTGGCTGAATAATGGTAAAACCCTTTTAAAATAAGGCTTTTGACCTGTTAAAATCCGATGTTCATGCTGCGAAAATAGGATTAAAACCTTCAAAAACCTTGCATTATCCCTTTTGGAGTACAAAAGCTGGTACAAAAAGAGAGGGCAACAAAGCCTGAAACGACCGACGACCGGCTACTGACGACCGGCTACTGACTCCTAACCCCACCAATAAACTTTTTGCCGCAAACCCTAAGTAGGGGCTGCTGAAAAAGTTTTTCGTGGGGGCAGGGTGTGGGGTGTGGGGTGTGGGGTGTAGGGTTTTACCGATTTTGAGGTAGTCAGTTACCTAATTTTCAGGGAAAAAGTACCCTTATCCAACAAGGTTTTTAGATTTATTCAGCAAACCCTAAGTAAAATAATCTACAAGATCACCCTAGTAAACTTCATCGTGGGTTCCAAGAGATTCCAAAAGAATGGCTTGCTGATTTTCATGATCAACAAATTTAAAGATAATTCTCAAATCGTAGCCTGCATTACAAGCATAGGATTCTTTGAGTTCCCCTTTTAATTTGTGGGTTCTTAATCTAGGTTGAAAAGGGTCTATTTGCAATAATTCTAAGGTGTCTTGAATATTTTGAGCGAATGAAGGCTGTTTTTTGATAATTTTACGAGCGTTTCTAATAAACACATTGGAGCGCAATAACACAAAACTTATGCAAGGATCTCTTCCATTAGTTGTTGAGGGGTTGCGGATTGGCATTGACCTTGAGCGTATTCCTGTTGAGCTTCTTCAATGTCTTTAATTAATTCGGCTCTTTTTTGATCTCGCAGGCGACTTTTCAAGATGTGAATAAGTTGTTCTTGAGCTTCTGGGGGAAGTTGTTCGGTTGCGTCTAGTATTTCTGCAAAGGTGGCTTGAGTCATGGTTTTTTTAGTTGGTTATGGTGGTCTTTGGAGCTAATTATAGCAGTAAAGATAGGATGGGTTAGCGTAGCGTAACGCATCCCACCAGATTTGCGATCGCACTGGATGAAAGGGTTTCTCAGGCGATCGCCAAAGGTTTAAGGGTGCGAGGGATTGATGTTACAATGTCTTCAGAGGAAGGACTGATTGGGGCTTCTGATGAGGAACAGTTAGCTTATGCTTTATTGCAAAGATAATGGCGATCACTGATGCTTCTACGCGCTGTGCTAACATCTTCAATATTATAGCAATTCCATTTGATACGTAAATAGAGCTTGCTATGGTAAAATAAAAACGTTCTGCCAAGAAATGAAAGAAAAAAGCAAATGGAAACCAATCAAAATGAAAGAGAAAGAC
>NZ_JAJTDH010000162.1:0-4241 GCF_021300285.1 Microcystis sp. 49638_E5
TAAGAATAGGCTTTTTCCATACCTCACATTTTAGCATATATTTCGTAAATGTGCTAATATTTAACAGCAAAGCCGCCGTAAAACGGCGGGGTTTCAGACCCAAATTTTCGATGAAAAGGAGTTAAGGGCAATGTCAGACTTAAATCGTGGCATTATGAAATTCGAGGGAGCCGATAAACCGGCAGTAGTGGCGATATCGTCGATTATCGTCATCGGTAGTATTATTGCTCTGATCCTTTGGGCAATGAAAGTCGCCTACATCTAGTTAGGGTTTGCGGCAAAAAGTTTCTCGTGGGGGCAGGGTGTAGGGTGTAGGGTGTAGGGTTTTACCCATTTTCATCTGGTAAATTACCTAATTTTCAGGGAAAAAGTCCCTAAAATTTCCCCCCGATCCCTCCAATGGCGGGTACTTTTTGATTTCCCAAAAGTCTAAAAGTCTTACCCAACAAGGTTTAGATTTATTCAGCAACACCTAGTTAACTAGATTAATTTCGCTCACTTTTGGCATCACTCAGTTTAAATTTCTTGCCATCACGATCTCACCTCTTGTCCCCTTGAGCCTGTAGGATAGGGTCAAGGGAGAAATTGCTAGTTCCCTCTATCGCGCCTGCTAGTTACACCCGACTCGAAACAGATCATCGATGAGCAGATCAACTTCTGTTTTAACAGAACTGTTGCAGTTACTCCCCCAATGGCGATCGCAGATGTACTTCAAAGCATCCCTGACCGCGCTATCCCACGCCATGGAGGATCAGGTTTTAGCGGAAGACGATCAACCGTTAGTGATTGCCAGTTTTCAGCGTGAGCGCTTTTATCGTCAAGAGGCCCATCGCTATCGACGCATTGCCCACAAAAGCGGGCAAGTTTATGTTTTGTCAGCCCCAGAAACCGATTTTAAGCATAGTTCCGACATTTACGAGACGATCGCTTTTCAACCGGAGGACAGTTTAGCCCAAGAATGGCATCTAGTGGTTATCAGTCGCCATTATGCTAGTTGTTTGATCTGTCGGGAACGAACCCATCTGGTAGCCGAAGAGGAAAATAGGGCAGCTATGGATAATAATCGCCGTTTTGAGGGGATTTGGACAAGTGATCGCCATGTGAGTCAACAGGCCGCCCAAATTCTTTTAAATCATATTCTCGATTATCGTCCCGAACTGGCGGAGAAAATTAGGCGCGCTCAAGAAGAATACCTGATCTGTGAACTGACGGACAGGGATCATCAAGAGGAACCGGATCCCTTTGTCCAGCGATTGGTCACTTATTTGCAAGCGGGACAGTATAAACTGCTGAAAGCCAATCGTTCCTTGGCATCGAAAGAACACAAGGAAAGACTGATCAACTCGGTGACAGCGGCGATCCGTCGTTCCCTCGATCCGGAAGCTATCCTACAGGTGGCAGTGCAGAAATTGGGGCAGGGATTGGGAGTCTGTCGCTGCGTGGTCTATCGTTGTCATGAGGCCGACATTAACGCCACCATCGAACACGAATTTTTAAACTCCGGCATTAGTTCCATCAAAGGACAAAAATGGCCTCTGAAAAATAATCCTCTGTTTCAGGAAGTGCTGGAATTGAGAGAATCCCTGAAAATTGAAGACGCTATTCACGATCCCCGTCTTCCAGGCGATTCCATTCAAAATCTCGTGCGGGAATGTTCCATCTATTCTTGGTTATTAGTGCCGATTTTTTACCAAAGTCGTCTCTTGGGAATGTTGGAACTGCATCACTGTGGACCCTATACCACCACTTGGAAAAGCGAGGATGTCGCCCTTGTGGATGCGGTGGCCACTCAAATCGGAGTCGCCCTCATTCAAGCAGAAGCCTACGCTAATTTACAGGATTTAAATGAACAATTAGCCGCCCTCGATCGCACTCGTTCTAATTTAGTCGCCATTACCGGCCACGAATTACGCACCCCCCTCTCCACCATTCAAGTCTGTCTAGAAAGTTTGGCCTCGGAACCGGATATGCCAGCAGAAATGCGCCAAATTATGCTTGATACTGCCCTGAAAGATGCGGAACGAATGCGTAAATTAATCCAAGATTTTTTAACTCTTTCCAGGTTAGAAAGTGGCCGGGTTAATTGGAATCCCGAAGCTTTATCCCTATCGGAATGTGTGGAATTAGCCATCAGTCACGTTCACTCCCGCAATCTCGACAACGAAAACCCAAAAATTATCAATCTTGTCCCCCCTAATCTGCCCTTTGTTTTAGCCGATGGCGAGTGGTTGGTGGAATTACTCTCCAAACTTCTCGATAATGCCTGTAAGTTTACCGGTCGCGAGGGAAATGTCTCGATCGAAGTCGCTTCGGGAAAACCAAAAACTCTAGAAGTAACCATTTCTGACACTGGACGCGGGATCGAACCCAATCTTTTAGAACAGGTTTTTGATCGCTTTTACCAAGAGGAGGGGGCCCTGCGACGCAGTGCCGGGGGAACCGGTTTAGGACTGGCTATCTGTCGTCAGATCGTTAATGGTTGGGGCGGCGAAATTTGGGCAGAATCGAGGGGCAAAAATAACGGCAGTCAGTTTCATTTTACTATTCCAATATTTAAAGATAAAACTAACGATAATCCCCCAAATACCGCTCCGAAAAAATCCTCCCGTCGTCCTGCTAGTAAACGTAAATAGCGGCCAGTTGCCCGTTTAGTTTTGGCTCTTTACTCGTGATACTAAATCCAGTTATTAAAAACTGATTATGTATTCCCCCTTTTGCTTCTTGCCTCTTGCCTTTTGCCTGTCCTGATATGTAGCATATACTTAAAGGATTTAGTATGACTTCCTATGCCTTTTCTTCATCAAAAACTAAATAAAAAAGCATTAAAAAAGAAGCATCAAATACCCAAGATATATAATAAACTTAAAAGAGTAATCAATTAGTCGTTTTTAGGTGAAAAAATTATGGGACGCGCCAAGAGAGTGGTTTTAGCTTATTCCGGAGGAGTCGATACTTCCGTTTGTATTCCCTATCTCAAACAGGAATGGGGCGTAGAAGAAGTGATTACCCTAGCCGCCGATTTAGGACAGGGAGACGAGTTAGGACCGATTCAAGAAAAGGCTCTGCGCTGCGGAGCGATCGAATCCTTAGTAGTCAATGCTCAGGAAGAATTCGTCAAAGAATATGCTTTTCCCTCAATTCAAGCTAATGCTCTCTACGAAAATCGTTATCCCCTTTCTACCGCCCTGGCTCGTCCTTTAATCGCTAAATTATTAGTAGAGGCCGCCGAGAAATACGGGGCCGATGCCGTCGCTCACGGTTGCACTGGCAAAGGTAACGATCAGGTGCGTTTTGATGTGGGCATTATGGCCCTCAATCCTAGTTTAAAAGTTCTCGCTCCCGCCAGGGAATGGGGCATGAGCCGGGAAGAAACCATCGCCTACGGGGAAAAATTCGGGATTGAGTCCCCCGTGAAAAAATCTTCGCCTTTTAGTATCGATCGTAACCTGTTGGGGCGCAGTATTGAAGCCGGTCCCTTGGAAGATCCGATGACGGAACCCCCGGAAGAAATCTATTTAATGACCAAAGCGATCGCCGATACTCCCAACGAGCCGGAATACGTCGATATTGGTTTTAATCAGGGAATTCCCGTCAGTTTAAACGGAGAAAATCTCGATCCTGTCACGCTAATTAGTCAATTAAATGACCTAGTGGGTAAACACGGTGTTGGTCGTTTAGATATGATCGAAAACCGGGTAGTGGGAATTAAATCCCGAGAAATTTACGAGGCCCCGGCTTTATTAGTTTTAATTGACGCTCACCGGGACTTAGAAAGTTTGACTTTAACTGGAGATGTTACCCAATATAAACGGGGAATTGAAGAGACCTACGGACAGTTAATTTATAAAGGATTGTGGTACAGTCCCCTAAAGGAAGCGATCGATGCTTTTATCATCAAAACTCAAGAACAGGTAACGGGATCGGTGCGAGTGAAACTGTTTAAAGGTAACGCTAAAGTGGTCGGTCGTCAGTCAGTCAATTCTATCTATTCTCCCGATTTAGCTACCTACGGAGCCGAGGATCAATTTGATCATAAAGCGGCCGAAGGTTTCATCTATGTTTGGGGATTACCCAGCAAAGTTTGGGCCGAAAAAACTAGAGGGAAGTAATCAACAATCCTCCCCTAAGTAGGGGCTGCTGAAAAAGTTTTTCGTGGGGGCAGGGTGTGGGGTGTGGGGTGTGGGGTGTGGGGTTTTACCCATTTTCAGGTGGTCAATTACCTAATTTTCAGGGAAAAAATC
>NZ_JAJTDH010000163.1:0-4208 GCF_021300285.1 Microcystis sp. 49638_E5
AATCCCTAATTTAAACCTCATTCCATAATCTAAACCCTAATCCCTAATCTAAACCCCAATTCCTAATCCCTAATCTGAACCCACCGCCCTAATCCTATTTATCGTTTCCCAATATAAATCATTACAAAACTTATTTTCAAATAGTTATTTTCGTTATGAGTTTCCTAATAAACCCTAATCCCTAATCTAAACCCCAATCCCTGATCTAAACCCCAATCCCTAATCTAAACCTTAATCCCTAATCTAAACGCCAATCTTTAATCCTTAATCTAAACAACAATCCCTAATTGAAACCTCATTCCATAATCTAAACCCCAATCCCCAATCACTAATCTAAACCCTAAAAAGCTAATCACAAAGTAAACAATGCAAATCCTTAATTCACACAATCAATTACGGGTCGACTCTTGGAAACTCGAAACGCGTTTTAAAGAGGTGAATACAATGCAAATGGCAATCGGAACCCGAATGATGAATCTAAACCATAACTTCTAACCACAGAGTAACCAACACGAATATTGAAGTCATAAACGCGATTAGAGATTCCATTTTTATAAACTTGAAACGCTGGCTAGCGCCTTGATTCCAATAGAAATCGCAATCGAAACCCTAATTCGCTATCGAAACCAACAATCCCTAATCACCAGCTAACCAACGCAAATATAGAACTCATAAACGCTGATAAGATTTTCGTTTTTGGAAACTCAGAACGCTGGCTAGCGTGGTGATGCCAATGCAAATCGTAATCGAAACCCTAAACCCTGCTCTAAACAAAACACCGAATCACCAAGTAACCAACACAAATATTGAATTCACAAATTAAAACTCGAAACGTTGTCTAGCGCGGTGATTGCAATGCAAATTGTGATCGAAACCATAATCCCGAATCTGAAACCCAATAGCTAGTCACCAAGTAACAAACGCAACTGATGAATTCATGCGCGCGATTACTGGTTTGATTGTTGGAAATTCGAAATGATGGCTAGCGCGGTGCTTCCAATGCAAATCGAAATCGAAACCCTAAGCCATCATCTGAAACCGAATAGCTAGTCACCAAATAAACAAGGCAAGTAATGAATTCATACGCGCGATTACTGGTTCGATGGTTGGAGATTCGAAACGTCGGCTACCGCGATGATTCCAATACAAATCGTAATCGAAACCCTAATCCTCAATCTAAAACCAAAAAGCTAGTCACAAAGTAAACAATGCAAATATTTAATTCACACACGCGATTACGGGTTCGACTGCTGGAAACTCGAAACGCTGATTAACGTGGTGAATACAATGCAAATCGCAATCAAAACCTGAATCATTAATCTAAACCACAAGCCCTAATCAAAAAAGTAACCAGCGCAAATATTGAAATCATAAACGCGGTTAGGAATTCCATTTGTGTAAATTTGAAATGCTGGCTAGCGCCTTGATTCCAACAGAAATCGCAATCGAAACCCTAATTCGTTATCGAAACCCACAACCCCTAATTACCAACTAACCAACTCGAATATTGAAGTCATAAACGCTGATAAGATTTTCGTTTTTGGAAACTCAGAACGCTGGCTAGCGTGGTGATGCCCATGCAAATCGTAATCGAAACCATACTGTCTAATATAAACCAACCCCCAAATCACCAAGTAACCAACACAAATAATGAATTCACAAATGGAAACTCGAAAGGCTGCTTAGCGCGCTGATTCCAATGCAAATTGCGATCGAAACCCTGATCCCGAATCTGAAACCCAGTAGCTGGCCACGAAATCACCAACGCAATTAATAAATTCATGCGCGCGATTACTGATTCGATTGTTGGAAACTCGAAAGGCTGGTTAGCGCGGTGCTTCCAATGCAAATCGTAATCGAAACCCGAATCGTTCTTCTAAAATCCACTAGCTAGTCACAAAGTAACCAACGCAAATAATGAAGTCATACACGCGATTATGGGTTCAACGATTGGAAATTCGAAACGCTGGCTAGCGCGATTGTTTCAATGCAAATCGTAATCGAAACCCTGATGCCTAATCTAAAACCCGATAGCTAGTCACCAAGTAAACAACGCACATATTTGATTCGCATACGCTTTCACGATTTCAATCGTTGGACATTCGCAACGCAGACTAGCTTCGTGATTCCAATGCAAAACGTAATCGAAACCCTAATCCCAAATTTGAACCACGACCACTAATCGCAAAGAAACCAACAACAATATTGAAGCCACAGGCATGGTTAAAAATTATAATTTTGTAAACTTGAAACGCTGGCTAGCGCCTTGACTCCAATAGAAATCACAATCGAAACCCCAATTCGTAATCGAAACTCAGAATGCTTAATCATTAAAGAAACACCGCAAATCATGAATTCATAAACGTTGTTGTGACTTGTATTTTTGGAAATTCGAAACGCTGGCTAACGTGGTGATGCCAGTGCAAGTCGGCATCAAAACCTTATCCCTAATGTAAACAACAACCCCTATTCGCCAAGTAACCAACACAAAGAGTGAATCCACAAATGGAAACTCGAAACGCTGGCGAGCGCGCTGATTCCAATGCAAATCGTGATCACATCACCACTCCCTGATGTAAAACCCAAGAGCTAGTCACCATACGGTAGCTTGTTATCGGACGACCGCGTGACTTTGACGAAGTTGTTCCCATCTATCTTCCAACCAGGAAACACAACCTGATTTTTTAATAGCGCCAAACCCACGCATAGTTCGATCCACCTCATGTACCTCCCGCACTGGCGTTCCTCGCGCCACGATTTCGCCAAGGGTACAAGCAATAATGTGTGTTTCCCCTTTGAACATGCGATTGTACTCTCTCGATCCGATCGGGGGTGCCTGAAATCCAGAAGTGCTGCGGGATCGACATAAACGCGAGCATTAAGAACGAAACGAAACAAGTTTGAGAAGGAGAACAAATAAATAGCTAAAGCATGAGCGCCCGACCCACGCAGGAACTATGGAATCGACTGCAACAATGTCGGCCCGCAGGAGCTCGCAAACCTGGAACACAACAATTGCGCACTCAGCAATCGTAAATCAAGGAGGCTTACCAATGACGGCGAATCGTTTCGATATCCATTAATGAATCGAATGAGCTGCGGAGGCTGCTCTATCAAATGGTACCTGATCAAATCACAGCACACGGCAAGACGGCATGGTCTTTCGGAAAAACGGACACACACCGCCAAAAGTCACTTAGCTTCCTATATTCCAATCGCTTTTCCAAAGAAGCTATCATCGAAAACCACGTTCGCTTGATCCTCAGAATTCGAATTGACCTTTGTAACAAAATGTATTTAGTGCAGGACCCACATCAAGTTAGCAGCTTCCCACCTTGTATATTGCATATCTTCAGAACTCGAAAGGTCCATGGATAGCATATTCGGTTTAGGGTATGGGAAACGTAATTAGGTGGATGAGCTGCAGGGCGCCGTTGATTGACACTGAATGAAAAC
Organism: Microcystis sp. 49638_E5; assembly: GCF_021300285.1. Classification (NCBI taxonomy): domain Bacteria; kingdom Bacillati; phylum Cyanobacteriota; class Cyanophyceae; order Chroococcales; family Microcystaceae; genus Microcystis; species Microcystis sp. 49638_E5. The sequence goes on from NZ_JAJTDH010000163.1 coordinate 3,457, forward strand.
TTAGGTATCACTTAGTGACGTGCACTGGATCGCATTTGTACAGGGTTGGCACACATTGCGTGCGCTGCTAAGTTATCGAATGTAGCAGTGGGGGAGCATATGCGGTGAACAAAAACAAAAATATCGAAGAGTTCATGCGACAAAATCTTTAAACCTAGAAGTAATGGGCTTTTTTTTGAAGTAAGGTCGGGGGTGTATTGATACCAAAAGCAATAAACGTAAAACGACAAAGTTGTACATAAACTCGATGAAAACGTTTGTGACATTGACACGGACATCGCTGTTAGGGATCGTCGTACCGTGATTTTGGGGGGACATACATGGACTCACTGGGCACGTGTCAATTGACATCACACGTCACAACACATAGCTAGTTCGAATCAATTGCGCCACGGTTCTGTAGCACCACGATTGCCGTGTAGTTGCGAGAAGACGTGCGCCATGGATTTGTATATTTTGAATGTAGCACCCGTTTATGCAGACGATGCTGGAATTGTTGCAGAATTTAAACCACGTCCCCCGCTGTAGAGCATCGATTGATATCACAATGAGGTAGACGCAATGTGGCTGACAGCAACATCAGATTGACTTTCTACACGCAGACGATTGCGTAGCCATCAATTTAGCTGGTGACGGATTTGCTGGTATTGGAACATGTCGCATGCACGGATTTACCGCTGCACGCAATGCGTCACGCCATCAATTTAGCTCGTGAATGTCTTTCTTGAGAAGATCACGCCGTAAACCATAAT
>NZ_JAJTDH010000081.1:0-14565 GCF_021300285.1 Microcystis sp. 49638_E5
ATAAGTTATAACTTAAAAATTAATCAACAACTAAAGCTTATGCTTGTAGCTAAGTGAAATCATTGATTAAGAGACCTGTACTTTTCAATGACTTTTTCAGCAAACCCTAATTATACCAGAATAATTGCCAACAAAACTGTCTAGTAATTTTAATTATTAATCCGGCCATCGGGCATAATTGCACCGCGGAAGTTAACTCCTATGAGATTAGCACTCATTAACTCAGCACGAGTTAGATTAGCATTACTTAAATCGGCACTGGTGAGATTTGCTCTGGCAAAGAAAGCATCGACTAAATCCGCTTCCCTGAGATTAACTCCTGAAAGATTAGCCCTTCTTAAGTCAGCATGACTCATTGTTGCCGCTTGAAAATTAGCTTGACTAAGATTAGCTCGATCGAGTTTTATTTGAGTCATAATTGTACTATGGAAATTTGCACCCATTGCCTCCGTATCGCTCATTTTTGACCGCACTAAATTGGCTCCCGCTAGATTTGCCCCCACTAAACGCGCCCCGATTAAATTAGCATCAGTGAGTAAAGCACCTTGGAGATTAGCATTAGTTAAATCCGCTTTTCTGAGGTCAACATCACACAAATTAGCCTCCTTGAAATTGGCTCCTACTAGATTAGCTCGCACCAGATTAACCCCTTTCATATTAGCCCCTTGCAGGTCGGCGCGATAGAGATTAGCCGCTTGTAAATTAGTGTTACAATTTTTATTTTGCCGACGCATATTTGTTCCCCGCAAACAAGCACCAGTGAGGTTAGCACTACTTAAATCAGCCCCTCGTAAATCCGCCCCGATCAAGTTAGCATCAAGTAGAATAGCTAGGGTTATATCAGTATCACGAAGATTAGCCCCTTGTAGCATCGCTCCGTGTAAATTGGCACTGCGTAAATCTGCCCCATTTAAGTCAGCTTGGTTGAGACTAGCACCACTTAAATTAGCTGTCACAAGATTAGCTTGAGCGAGATTAGCCCGGTTAAGATAGGTAAAGAGAAGATTGGAGCCGTGTAGATCTGCTTGATTTAAAACAATGCCAATTAAGTCAGCACCAACTAAATTAACTCCGGGTAATTTTAAGCCACTAAATTGAGTTTCTCCCGCGGCATAACGTGCAATTAATTCGTTTGGTTTCATAGGTAGAATATCCAGATAAATTGGGGTAAAAAATTAGAGAATTCTTTGTAAAGCTTGCAACAGAATACTGGCGGTTTGAACGTTAGCATCCCTATCCATTTGGGTGTGAGCAATATTGTATAGTTGAATTTCGATATCCTTGAGAGATTTCCCGCTTTGGATGAGTTGTTGTAGTAAATCTTCTAGGGTATAACTTCGCAGGGTTAACCAATCTTGACTGCTCTGATCCCAAGGATAAAATAGGAGCGAGAAAATCAATATTTTAGCTCGTAAAGGATTAGCATAATGCAAAATTTCTAAACGAATTTCAAAGGGGTCGTAGGCAGGAATTTGTGGGGAATTACTGGGGTTATTGTTTAAGAAAGCTGGCTCGGCAAAGGGTAATTCCATTCTTACTTGCGGTTCACTTATAGCGATGCTCGAAGAGGCAAAATCCACAGGTTTACTTCTAGTTCTAGAGGAGGAGAAAGATGCAGTTTTAGCCGAAGAATCACAATCATCATTTAGATGAACCATTTGATCGTTAAAGATTTCACTTTTTGACTCATTATCCTCTTCTTTGTAATCGTTATTAGTATTGTAGAGAGGCTCTAGCTGGGTAAGAATAATATCGGCTAGGGCTAGGTAGAGAGCTTTTTTATTAATATTTTCGGCAATTTGGTTGAGAGTTTGTCGCAAGCTTAAAAAATCAGGATTGTTTTGCCGAAGTTCTAAAACAATATTTTTTAAGCCATAATTATTAATCACTGATCGATCATTTTCCCAACGATTTTTACAGGCGGCAAACATTAATTTTTGAATTCTCTCCGTCTCTAGATGATTTTCTAGGCTACTAACCACCTGTCTTAAGGAATTATCTTCCTCGTTGTTGACAGCATTAATAACAGCAGTTAACCTAGGGTTAACTGCTGTTATTAATGGTGATAATTGGGTTTCATAGGCGGCAGCAATACCACCATATAATTTACTGATTTGCTTAATAATAACCTTGGCTACGCCCGCATAAACTTCATGATGATTTAGGGTTTTAACTAATTCATAAACAGAAAAAGTTAATTGTTCATTACTGGTTTTGAGTTGCACTAACTCCTTCACCAATTCTTCCATAGCCACACCCTCTAAAATATTAGGAGCATTTTCCCAATATTTTTTACAGATACAAAAGATTAATTTTTTGATCCGTAATTTTTCTTCGTGGCTGTCGAGATAGCGAACTACCTCATTAAAAACGTCCATGGATAATTGCATAGTAACCTCTGATCCGAGAAAGTCGCCCACCCTCGCACACCCCTACTATGAGGTTATGCTATTGATCTCTCGCAAGTTAGCTTGCCGGAATATATAAGTTATTTCGGCTCTTCTGGCGCTCGAGGATATTCTAGCCTAAAAGCGTGCAGCTATTGAGTTCGGTTTGCTACATTTGGTCCCTAAAATTAGCAAAAGATTATTTTTTCGCCTTTCTCGTTTTTAGTACAAATGTTCGAGCAAAATCGGAGTAAAGTCTTTAAGTTTAGACGATCGATGCCCGATAGAGTTAGAGTAATCAGGGAGAAACTGATTTATCGAGAGGTCATATCAATCCCATGCTAGAACTCTACCAATTTGAATTATCTGCCTATTGTGAGAAAGTCCGTCTCATCCTCGATTATAAAGGACTTGCCTATAAAAAAAGGGACGTGGTGCCGGGGGTGGGACAATTGGACTTATTCCGTCTTTCCGGACAGCGACAGGTCCCGGTCCTCAAGGATGGTGATACTTATATCGCTGACTCGACGGAGATTGCTTTTTATCTTGATCGCAAGTATCCTGAAAAACCAATTATACCCACAGATCCCCTCCAACGGGGTCAATGTTTATTAATCGAAGAATGGGCCGATGAATCCCTGGGATTAAAAGGAAGAACCGCTTTTCTCGGCGCTTTTGCCCAAAATCAAAACTTTCGTACCGCTTTTTTACCCCGGGAAACTCCCGATTTTATGCGCTTGTTACTGGGTTCCATGCCGGGGGAATTAATTGATATTTTGGGGGCGGGTGTAGGTCTGGGAAAAGATGCTATCAATACAGCGAAAAAGGGGCTACAACAGGACTTAGAGGCTTTAAACCTCATTTTAGCCAATCGTCCCTATTTAGTCGGGGATCAGCCCACTTTAGCCGATTTAGCCGTGGCGGGATTGAGTGTACTGCTTCAGTTTCCCCAGGGTTCCTATCTCAACTTACCCAGGGAATTGCAAGGCAAGGGGATTCCGGGGTTAGCCGATAATAGCGCCTACGAGGGCTTTTTTGCTTGGCGCGACCGTCTTTATAGTCAATACCGTCAAACTATCACCCCGGGGAGTTCCACCCCTCCTATAGATTCCCCCACCTCCATCCAGATCGAATAGCAGAGCTTGACTAGGCTGGTAGGGTGTAGGGTGTAGGGTGTAGGGTGTAGGGTGTAGGGTGTAGGGTGTAGGGTGTAGGGTGTAGGGTGTAGGGTGTAGGGAGATTAAATAAAAGCAATCTACTGATCACTGATTACTGATCACTGATTACTGATCACTGATTACTGATCACTGTTAAGATTCGCGTAAAACGTAGCCGACACCGCGCACGGTATGAATGAGGCGTTTTTGACCACCAGCCTCCATCTTCAGGCGTAAATAGCGAATATATACCTCAATAACGTTTGATTCTCCTCTAAATTCGTCTCCCCAGACATTCTCGAGAATTTGATCCCTTGATAATACTTCTTTCGGGTGAATCATCAGGTAGCGCAGCAGTTCAAATTCCTTCATCGTCAACTCAATATTTTTGTTTTTATAGGAGAGACGACGAGTGACTAAATCTAATACTAAGTCACCGAAGCGCAATTGTTCGGGGATAGTTTCCAGAGGTTGCAGGTAAAAACGGATTAATTTGAGAAAAGATTGCGAATTATAGGGTTTGAGAAAATAATCGTCGGCTCCCGCTTCCAAACAGGCGAGACGTTCTTCTAGGGTTTCTTGAGATACTAACAAAATAATATAAACGCGACTTCCCTGGGAACGTAAACGACGACAAAAAGTCACACCCGCTTCCTCCGCCAGGAAGCGATCGAGTATAATCATCGCTGGCTGCCAACTTTGCACTTCTGGAAAAGCGATATCAATGCTAGGCACAATCAGGGGACGATAACCCGCTTCTTTCAAGTCCGCACTGGCTAGTTTAGCGATATTCTCCTCAATTCCCACCAAGAGAATCGAAGAACTCAGAACTGATGTACTCATGAGTCAGCAGCGGTAAAGAAATAGGAAAGATAGGGAGGCGACTAGCCAATTATACTTAATTGATTCTCGCCTAACCGATTTGAGATAAAAAAGTTAACGCTGTGGTGCGTTGGACAAAATTACCATTGACAGACCAACCAGTTACTCGATCGGGGGACGACCAGAGGCTAAGATGGTCTACAGGGGGATCTGCATAAAAATTTTCTTGACCGCTACCCAATAAACAGGAACTCCAATGGGTAAAATAATCGTGACTAAGGCGATAAATGGGAAAATTACCGATTAATGGCACTCCCCATCCGTCCAGAGCGATTAAAGCTCGAATTTTCGCCCCTTGAGCTTGCCAATAATGAGCTAAAGCGATCGCATTTACCACCCCCGCACTAAACCCAATTAAGGTTAGGTCTTCTCCCAGTGAAAAAGCTTCATTTAAGCAAGAAAAAGGAGAAATAATAATATAGGGACGTAATTTGACCGATTTGCTCCCCAGATGTCCTAAAAAATCCTCGGTCAATCTAGAATCATGAAAACCCGTACAAATCACTAAGGTCATAAAATTAAGTAAAAAGCTATGAGGAGACAGTAATCAGTTATCAGTAATCAGTAATCAGTTTTTTCTCCCTGCTCCCCTACTCCGTCTCCCCACTTCATAATTCATAATTCATAATTCCCTCTCCCCACACCCCACACCCTTCTCCCCATTTCCCCTAATCTTGCCACTTATGACCGTAGAATCCAGTTTACAACAGTTAAAAAGAGCTTCATCGGGACGATTACCCAGCAGTTACGGGGTCTATTTTAAGAATACCCTGGTGGCTCTGTGTCATGCTCTTGAAGATCATATCTTGCAAACTAGCAGCCCTGATAGTACAAATAAACCACTGGTCTTAGTCACCTTTCAACAGGGAAAATGGTATTTACAGGAGGCCGAGCGCTATTTAGATATTGCTCGCTCTTCTCGTCATATTGCGATCGCTGCCGTGGCCGATAGTGGTTTTTCTGAGCATAAAACCGGCAGTTTAGAGAATGTTTCGCTAGTTAACTTAGATAATAGCGATAGTTTGGTTAATGAGTGGAATTTAATCATTCTTTCCCCCGATTACGCCTCCATGGTACTCTGTCATGAGTTATCCCCGGAAGAATACCAGTCCGATAGTCAACCCCAAATAGACACGGAGCGAAAATTCTACGGTTTATGGACATTCGATCGCGATTTAGTCGAAAAAGCCGCTAGGATCTTAATTGAGCGTCTGCATCCTTATAATCCCAGTCTAGCGGCCGATTTAAGCAGACAACAGCAGGAAATTAGTCAAAATATTAATCCCATTCCCACGGATTTAACGGGAGTAGTCTCTCGCATTGTCACCTATCTGCAAACCAGTCAACAGCAGTTAGTCACCGTCAGCAGACAAACGCGAGAATTAAGCGACTTAGAAGGACAAGCATCCCGTTTAAATAAAAATTTGGCCGCTAATAAACTGCAAGCTTTTCTCAGAATGGCTCAAAAAGTCGATGAAAGAGATATTGATAATCCCCTCGCTTCCCTACAGGTGGCCGCTTTAGCGGAAATGTTGGGACAATTGCTCGATTTACCCACCCTAAGATTACGACGCTTACGATTAGCCGGTTTATTATACCGCATCGGTCTAGCGGAGGCTCCGATCGAAGTTTTTAGACAGCGTGCCAGTCAGTTAGAGGGAGCAAATGCGTTATTTTGGCGGGATCGATCGGTGTTAGGCGCACAATTACTCGCCACTATGCCCGAATTAGCCCCAATTCAACAGATTATTTACCATGAGTTTGAATACTGGGATGGTAGCGGGGTTCCCAACGGTTTAAAAGGGGAAGAAATCAGCCTAGAGTCGCGAATTTTAGGATTATCAGCCTATTTTCAGGAATTAACTCAACCGCGAGGCGACCGACTAGCTCTAGATTTAGGAGAGGCCCTAGAGCACTGTCAAAATTATAGCGGGATTCGTTTCGATCCCGCTTTGGTAGAAAAATTAAGTTCGGTAATTCGTCTGTGCGAAATGGGGTGGATGCAATTACCCGATCGCCCTAGTCAAGTCCCCGCCGTCTGGTTAGAATCAGTTTAGATTAGGGTCTGCGGCAAAAAGTTTTTCCTGGGGGTAGGGTGTGGGGTGTGGGGTGTGGGGTTTTACCCATTTTCAGGGGGTCAATTACCTAATTTTCAGGGAAAAAGAGCCTAAATTTCCCCCCCGATCCCCCCAAGGTCTGGCACTTTTTGATGGGAAAAAAGTCTAAAATTCTTATCCAACAAGGTTTTTAGATTTATTCAGCAGACCCTAGATTAGACTCCGATTAAACTCTGCATGGCACGTCCCATATTAGCCGGTTTAAAAGCTGCCATGGCCGCGGTCGGTTCATAGCCGCAATGTACCATACAATCGGCACATTGCGGATTGCCACTGGCCCGACCGTAGTTATCCCAATTGGTTTCTTCTAAAAGTTCCCGAAAGCTTTTGTAATGACCTTCGTTGAGCAGATAACAGGGTTTTTGCCATCCTAAAAGACTATAGCTAGGACTACCCCAAGGAGTGCATTCATAGTCCTGTTCACCGATGAGAAAATCGAGAAAGAGAGGATTATGGTTAAAATTCCACTTTTTCTGACCTGATTTCCAGGGTGAGAGAATTTCTCGGAATAAAGCTCTGGTTTGCTCCCGTTTCAAGAAACTATCTTGATCCGGGGCCCACTCATAACTATAACCGGGGGAAATCATCATGCCATCGATACCCAAAGTAGCGAGAAAATCAAAAAATTCCTGCATTTCTCGCGGTTCTGTGCCTTCAAAAACCGTGGTATTAGTAGTAACCCGAAAACCTCTCGCTTTCGCCGCTTTAATCCCTTGTACTGCCTTATCGAATACTCCCTCTCGATCCACACAGCGATCGTGATGTGCTTTGAGACCATCCAGATGGACACTAAAGGTAAGATAGGGTGAAGGAGTAAATTTATCTAGGCTTTTTTCCAATAACAGGGCATTGGTACAGAGATAGACAAATTTTTTTCTGTCCACTAACCCCTTGACAATTTCATCGATTTGTGGATGTAAAAGCGGCTCGCCTCCGGGGATGGAAACCACGGGAACCCCGCATTCTTCCACCGCTGCGAAACATTCTGCCGGGGTGAGATGATTGCGGAGGATTTCCGGGGGATGTTGAATCTTACCGCAGCCAGTACAGGCTAAATTACAGCGAAATAGGGGTTCTAGCATTAAAACTAAGGGAAAACGCTTTTTTCCTGCTAGACGCTGTTTCAAGATATAGGAAGCAACCACTAAAGCTTGTTGTAGTTGGACAGCCATTTGCTCACACCAATAGGATTCTAAGTCATTATAGACTGTTAACAGGACATCAAGGCATAGAAGCCTAGAAAATGGCAAAATAAATAAAAGCTGAGGGCTTTTCTGGCTGTTTACTTGATTATCACCTTGATCTAGCTGATGGCTCCAAGACTACTGACTCCTAACCTTAACGACAATTTTTGATTTTTACCAGAGGTCTATTATGGGTTCTTTAGGCGATCGCTTCAAGAAATTTGCGGGTAGAACTCGCTATGTGGTCTGTCGCTTATTTTTGCATCTCTACGGCCAAGAAATCGCACCCCTGCTCGGTATTCTTAATCGTGCCGGCCGGGAGGCGATCGATTCCGAAGGCGATTTAGAGGTCATGGGAGAGGGTTTAGTAGAAATTTGTCAAAATCTGCTGCAGATGAACCTCTATTGGTTTTCTGTGGCTAATGAGGGCGATGTTTTTTGGAGTGAGGGGGAAGCGGGAGACTACCTTAACGAACTGTTTACCGATTCTGCGGGGAGATACCTAAGTGAATCGGTGTCTTCACAAGTGGGGGAAAAGGAACCCTTAACTTTACCCGTCACCGATAACTTAGTTGTTATGATCACAATAGCATTCGAGGGTGAGAGTGCTGGTTTAGAAACTAGCCTAGCCGATCGAGAGGCCCTGGAAGATGGTTTAAAATCAATAATTAACCTCCACTACCAAGGTCGGCTGCGTGCGATTCAGGTACATTTTTCTCCTGCTCAATTGGGAGATGAATTGACCAATGAGCAACTATTACTCAATTTCCCCGAATTACTGCCTTTATAGTCTTAATTTTGCCATTATGCTGCGCCAAGTAACGACAATCCTTTTAATTCTTACCCTTTGTTGCACAACGGTGGCCTGTGGTTCGTCGTCAAATCAAACTCAGTCACCGTCAGCTAATAACAGTAGTGTAAGACGAGAATCCAATCAGGTTAGTAGCGGTCGCTACGAGGTGCAACAAGCTACCTACGATGATGGAGATGGCACTTATACCCTAATGCTGTTAAACACCCCTGGGGGGACTTCTCCCCTCTTTCGCACCACTAACCTGCAAATGGCTAGATTAACCGAGGAGGATACCGCTAAAGGGGAAAAAACTGCGGTGGAAATCAACGGCGATCAGGCTACCCTATACATGACCGAAGATTTTAAAATTGAGTATGTCCATAATGTCACGGAAGTGCGGAACAATCCCCAAACCGGACAACAAGAAACCGTGGTGATTCGGCAAGAATCGAGTTTTTGGAGTCCTTTTTTCGGTGCTGTTGCTGGTCAAGCTTTGGGTAGTTTGCTCTTTCGTCCTCAATACTACGTTCCTCCCCTCTATACTCCGGGAGGTGTGATGACCGGTTTTGGTGGTTACGGTTCCACCTATAATCAGGCAGTAGATCAATACCGGACTAAACATAATAGTCCACCTCCGGCGGTCAAAAACCGGCAAACTCTCCGTTCTACTGGCAATTTACGTCGTTATCCTAGTAATACTCCCTCTAGTCCCAATCGCAGCACCACCACCACAAAACCCAGTGGTTCCGGTTATGGTTCGAGTACCCTGAAGAATTCGGGTAAATCTGATAATGTCAAACGTTCTCCTAGTTTCGGTTCCTCTGGTTCCCGTCGTACCCCTAGTCGCAGTGGTTTCGGCAGCAGCAGACGCGGCCGACGTTAGGAGGATTTGACTGGAGTGGTGGAAGATTAACCCTGTCTTCCCCACCTCAGAGATTGGGGATGGCAACTACTTAGGGTTTGCTGAAAAAATCTAAAAACCTTGTTGGATAAGGTTTTTAGACTTTTTCCCCCCCAAAAAGTGCCGACCATTGGAGTGATCGGGGAAAAATTCAGTTACTTTTTCTCTGAAAATTAGGTAATTGACCACCTGAAAATGGGTAAAACCCTACACCCCACACCCCACACCCCACACCCGACCCCCACGAAAAACTTTTTGCCGCAGACCCTACTTAAGAAGCAACCATTTTGCGAATTTCCGAATAGAAAACCGTTTGGCGATCGCCATTAGCCGACTGGATAATACTGGTACGCAATCTCAGATTAGGACTAGCAAACCAGATTCTTTCCTCGATACGATGGTGATTGTCCTCGATGGTTAAAGTCAAAGCTTGATCGCTTCTGAGATGATATTCTCCCAGCGCTGCCGATTTACCGTCCGATGTGATTAATTTTCCTTGCCAAGAATTTTCTGAGGGTAGCCAAACTAAATAGCTAGAACCGATTTTTTTCGGTTGTCCATAGTCCACGGAATTATCCCAAGTCGCTTTCCATCCCCCCAGACTGGCCTGGGACTGACAGTTATTTCCTAAACATAGTTGCACCACATCGGCAGCATCGGCAGCCAGCAAATCGATGGTGATTTCTGCTTTATTATTGGCAACTTTTTGGGCAGCTAATTGATAACTGGTACGCTGGGAAAACCATTTCCCCGCACAGAGATTAATAAATTCTTGAATGTCCATGAATGGCTGTAGGCAAAGATCGATCGCTCTGGAAGAATAGATTATTTATTCTATCCTATCCCTAGACGTTGGCCAATTTTTGCAAGGATAAACGGGCCGCTTCGCGCACTTGTGGGTGTTCGTCTTTGACCAAAAATTTTAAGGCTGCGATCGTTTTTTCCGCAGGAAGCTGGCCTAAAGCTTCCGCTAATCGCTGCCGGATTAACCAGTCATCGGAGTTAACAAAGGTTAAAAGCTTCTCGACGGTTTCCACTGCTTTGATTTCACCAAGGGCAGCAATAGCGGCCTGTTGAATAACCGCTTCGTTACTATCGAGGGCCGATAATAACACCTGTTTAGCCCGAATATCGCCCAAATTGCCCAAAGCGACGGCGGCACTAAAGCGGACTAACCATTGCGTGTCTTCGTAAAAAGCCCTCTGTAGGGGTTCAAAAGCGCGAATATCTTCTAAATAACCTAAAGCTCCCGCAGCATCGGCGCGAATGCCATAATCGGCATCATTGGCTAACAAATCTACTAGGATAGGAAAGCATTCCTCGGTTTGTTTGACTCCCAAAGCAAAGACAGCCATCGATCGCACCGGCAGCATTTCATCATAAAGGACTTTTTTGATCAAGGGTACAGCCTCCTCCGGGGCCACTTCTCGCAGGGACGCCAAGGCCAGCAGACGATCTTTAGAGTTGCTGCTTTCTAACTGGAGGGCAATGCTTTTTATATCAGGCTTACTCATTTTTGTCAATCACTTGTAATATTTCTTTAATTCTAACGCAATTGTTTCTAAGTCAGCAGCCTTAGGGGACTGAAACAGCTAATTTCTGTCTGTTACAGTGTTTCTCATAAAGATGAAGTGTAATCTAATTTGGTATGGAAGACCGATTGCCGAAAACGAAAACTTCGTACCTGCTCATTAAGATAACTGCTCTAACTAATATCCTTAACAATAGGATTAATTTAGCTTAAACCTCCTGTAAAAGTAAGTTTTCGAGGTGCTATCGGCTCAAAATATTGAAAACCTCAGATAAATTTGACATAATCTTGGGTTTTATGGACAGAATAGTTGTCTCTTGTCTTTTTTCTCCTCCTGTAAACCGTCTCGGAGTCTCCTCACGGAAGATTTTTGATTTTTGCAGGAACTCTCTTAAACAAGTTGGGGAAGTGGTTCTACAAAAATTAACTTTATTTATGTTTAAAATGCTATCATGAGGCTTGCATCGTAGATTTCAGTAGGTATTGAGAAAACCATGACTATTTCTGGCAATAAAATTACAGAAAGCATTATTAACAAGCTACAGGAAATTCCTTTAGATAAACAAAAACAAATCTTAGAATATGTAGAAGCTCTGACGGAGGAAAAGGAGCCGTCATCTTCCCAGAAAAAACGAGTCTTTGGGTTGCATCAGGGAAAAATTTGGATGAGTGATGATTTCAATCAACCCTTACCCGATAACTTCTGGAATTTTGACTCATGAATATTCTCTTAGATAGTCATACTTTAATCTGGTTTTCCCAGAATTCTCCTCAGCTTTCCTCATCAGCAATTGAGATACTAGAAGATAGAAATAATCTTCTTTTCTTGAGTTTGGTCAGAGTCTGGGAAATACAGATCAAGGTACAGTTAGGCAAATTAAATTTAGATATTTCTCTCTCGGAAATAGTTAAAGATCAAACTAAAATTAATGATGTGCAGATTTTACCCATGAAATTATCTCATATTTGGACATTAGACACCTTACCTTATTATCACAAAGATCCCTTTGATCGTTTATTAATTTCTCAAGCAATTACAGAAAACTTAATTATCCTAGGCGTTGATTCTGTTTTCGATTCTTATCCCGTAGAAAAAATATGGTAAAAAATGTCGTTTTTTTTCTTTTTGTTACCGTTTACAAAATTTCTAAACACTCAAGGATAAAACTCACAATTGAGATTAATAATTATGCGAAAAACTACCCCTGTCTGGTTAAAATTTCCTCTATTGATGTTAATATAAGATAGTGATCAAATTCCCGAATCAAAGGATAAGAGAGATGGAGTTTGATCCTTGCTAATAAAATTAGCAATAGACGGTTTAAATGCAGTACAGCTTATTAACAATTCTGATTAATTTTTTATTAGTATAACTTCGGTTGACGGAATTGATAAACATCAATGATCGCCTGTACCCAACCATTAGCAACGGATTCTAATAATCGATCGCCTTTTTCTTTACTTGCATTAGTAGCATCTCCCATCACTCCACTTTTAGTTAATTCCTTAGTTAACCAAGCAAAGGGTAATTTTCCTTCCATAGTTAATAAACTATTTTCTGGCAAACCTTGGGGATATTCTCGGACAGCCCGCTCAATTTTGACCTGTTCTGGCAGTAATGATAACATAATGCTAGTTTCCACATCTCCTGCATGAATACCGTATTCTAATTCATATCCCGAGAATAATTCAGCCGCATTGTGGGGAACTCGCCAAGTGAAAAAAGGAAACACTAAAAAATCGGTATATTGTTGATGAATATCCCTAGCGGCAATTTCCATAACTTGCGGTTGTCCGCCGTGGGAGTTCATTAATACTAACTTACGAAACCCCGAACGATAGAGACTTTCAGCTATCTCTTGAATGAGGGTTAATAAGGTTGTTGCCGAGAGGGTAATCGTGCCGGGGAAAGACCAATGTTCGTTAGATTTTCCGTAGTAGAGACAGGGTAAAGCAAAGGCGGGAACATTTGTATTTAATTTCTCGAAAGCTTTGCCTAAAACCCCTAAACTAATGGCAGCATCGACGGCAATAGGGAGATGGGGTCCGTGTTGTTCGATCGCACCGATGGGTTGAATAATTACCACATTTTCCTTATCTGGCATTGAATCTATATCGGTCCAAGTAAGATAGGGAAAATAACGATGAGGGGGAATAAAACCGTGCATCATAATTTTATTGGGGGTGAGGGATTAGGGTTAGGGGAAAAATAACGGTTTATTTGCTAATTTTACCACTAATTCTTGGCAAGGTTGCCAATCGTCTTCATCGGTAATGGCTTGCCAAACCGAATCCATCTAGCAACAAAACCTGTTTCATTAATTATGGTTTGCTGAATAAATCTAAAAACCTTGTTGGATAAGGCTTTTAGACTTTTTTTCCCTGAAAAAGTGCCTACCATTGGAGTGATTGGGGGGAAAATTTAGGGATTTTTTCCCTGCCCCACACCCCACACCCTGCCCCCACGAAAAACTTTTTCAGCAGCCCCTAATTATAATCTGCAATATCGTCGGGCAAAAACACCAGGGGCGACTTGTTTTGTTACCCTTGTTACTGAGCATCTTTAAGCCTTTTCTTTATGATGCGTTCCCCAAAATCGATCGGTGGAGCAGTAAGTACCTAAGCAAAATTAATTACACATCTAAGCCACTACTCCGTCAGACTTCTGGTGTGAGGAAACAGTGAACTGAAAACTCAAATCCGATCCCTAATAGCTGTCTCCCGTCTCCCGTCTCCCGTCTCCTGTCTCCTGTCTCCTGTCTCGACTAGGAAATTAATTTTGCACGACTACTTATTTTACACACTTCATACCGGATGAGCAAGAGGGCTACGCCACTACTACCAAATCATTACCTGGCCAAGAACCGTAGAAGGATTAATCTGTCTCAACACAGTGATAGGAGTGAAAAGCTAATTTATGTCCCCTCAAAATCGCTGAAAATCTCTCTCTAACCACTTGCGGCACTATTCTCACCCTGGCAGTCTTAGAAACCATTCTATCGGCCGATAATGCCCTCGCCCTGGCCGCTTTGGTGCGAGAACTTCCCGACCCCAGACAAGAACGCCAAGCTTTAAACTGGGGATTAGCTGGGGCATTTGTCTTGAGAGTTGCCATGTTAGTGAGTGCCAGTTGGACAGTTAAATTCTGGCAGGTGGAGGTACTGGGTGCTATTTATAAGCATTTTGGGCAGAAATTTCGCAATATAGAGACAGAAGACCAAAATTTTGCCCCTAATCTCGGAATAGAATCTTTGGGTTCTGTTATTGTTCTGATTGCTTTTACGGATCTGGCTTTTTCCCTTGATAGTATGACAACAGCGATCGCCCTAGCCGATCGATTCTGGATTCTTCTGACTGGTGGTATTTTGGGAATGTTAGCCCTACGATTTTTGACCGGTTTATTTGTCAGGTGGTTAGCTGAGTTTGTTTACCTACAAGATGCGGCCTATCTGACGGTTTTAGCGGTAGGGGGAAGATTGTTATTAAAACCTTGTCAACCCAGCAATTCTCATTTTAAAAAGTAACAAGTGATACAGACAGAAACAAAGCTTTAAGCAAGCTACAAAATGCGCTCCCGCGAGTGCGACTGCATCGCAGAGAAGTGAGTATATAG